>NZ_JBEAIJ010000032.1:0-139800 GCF_040065315.1 Klebsiella sp. CN_Kp100 | reverse complement strand
CGTTACACAAAATGCAGAGATGGCTTGCATAACGGGAGGTGTCCATATACGGGCAGGCGCATCACGCCGCCCCCGGGAGAAAGGGGAAGATGATTTTATTTCCGGTTGCGGTTTTTGCGTTTAAAACCTCCCCACAAAGTCGTTATAGTTTCAGACGAAAAAAAATAACGATCTTCTATGGACTGACGGGGTGATAACAATGAAATTGCGTTTACGGACAGCCGCCGCCGTGGTGCTGGCGGGCCTGCTGCTGGCGGGCTGCGACCAGAAGGGCAGCGATGCGAAACACATTAAAGTCGGCGTGATTAACGGCGCTGAACAGGATGTGGCGGAAGTGGCGAAGAAAGTGGCCAAAGAGAAATATGGCCTCGACGTTGAGCTGGTGGGGTTTAGCGGCTCGCTGCTGCCCAATGAGTCCACCAACGCCGGCGATCTGGACGCCAACGTCTTCCAGCATCGCCCGTTCCTCGAACAGGATAATAAAGCCCACAACTATCACCTGGTAGCGGTAGGCAACACCTTCGTCTTCCCGATGGCGGGCTACTCGCGCAAAATTAAATCCGTCACCGAGTTGAAAGACGGCGCGACGATTGCCATACCGAACGACCCAACCAACCTGGGCCGCGCGCTGCTTCTGCTCCAGCAGGAAAAGCTGATTACCCTCAAAGCGGGCACCGGCCTGCTGCCGACGGCGGTCGATATCACCGACAACCCGCATAACCTGAAAATTATGGAGCTGGAAGGGGCGCAACTGCCGCGCGTTATCGACGACCCGAAGGTCGACGTAGCGATCATCAGCACCACCTACCTGCAGCAAACGGGCCTTTCCCCGGTGCGCGACGGTATCTTTATTGAAGATAAAAACTCGCCCTATGTGAACATCATCGTGACCCGCGAAGACAACAAAGACGCGGAAAACGTCAAAGCGTTTATCCATTCCTACCAGTCGCCGGAAGTGGCGAAAGCGGCAGAGACGATCTTTAACGGCGGCGCGGTGCCCGGCTGGTAATCACTCACACAAGGAGACGTGGCGATGACCCGGCAACGCCAGGCTGATTTGCTGCTCATAGCCGCGACGGTTATCGCCGCCTGCGGATGGATTTTTTCCCGGGAAGCGATTGCCGGTATGCCGGTTTTCGCTTTCCTCGGTCTGCGCTTTTTCTTCGCCGCGCTGCTGCTGCTGCCTTTCTGCCGCGGCTTTCGCGTCGGCAGGGAGCACTGGCCGCGCATTATAATCAGCGGTCTGTGGTTTGCCTTAAACCTGTGCCTGTGGATCTACTCGGTATCGACGACCCCGTCGCTGGGCGAAGGGGCGTTTATCATGAGTCTGTCGATGCTGTTCGTGCCGCTTACCGCCTGGGTGATGATGAAGGCGAGGCCGGCGCGGGCCTACTGGGAGTGCCTGCCGATAGCGGTTGTCGGTCTCGGCTTGCTCAGCCTGCATATGCCGATTGCGTTTCACCCCAGCCAGGGTTGGTTTCTACTGACCGCGCTGGTGCAGTCGATCTGGTTTTGCTACACCAGCAAAAGCGCCCGCGAGGTGCCGCTAATCCCGCTGACCACCGTGCAGCTCGGCATTACCGGGATTGTTGGACTGGGGGTCTCCGCCGCCGTTGAAAGCTGGGATCAGCCGTTTACGCTGCCGACCTTCGGCTGGCTGCTCGCCAGTATCGTTATCGCCACCAGCCTGCGCTTCGGCCTGCAAATGAAGGGGCAGAAGTACGCGGCGGTCGCCAGCGCGGCGATTATTATGGTGCTGGAGCCGCTGCTGACGGTGATTGCCGCGGCGCTGTGGTACGGCGAACAGCTACCGCTGCAGAAAATTATCGGCGGCCTGCTGATCCTCGTCGCTCAGCTATGGTTCCGCTGGCGAATGCTGAAGCCGCTACGCTAAACCGGTACGCCGCTGCGCCATCAGATGCAGCAGCGGCACCAGCGATAGCCCGTCCGGCATATCGCCGCGGGCGATCATCTGGCCTATCTCTTCGAGGGTAAACCAGCCCGTTTCCATCACTTCGTCCTGATCTTCATCCATTCCCACCCAGGCCAAATCGCGGGCCAGCCAGGTAATAAACAGCTGATCGCTGCTGCCGTAGGAGGGGTTATAGCGGATAATTTCTTCAGCGTGCTGCGCCTGCCAGCCGGTCTCTTCTCGCAGCTCCCGCAGGGCCGCCTCGCGCGGGTCTTCGCCTTCATCGACGCCGCCGGAAGGAATTGCCCATACCACCCGATCGATCAGGTAACGGTAGTGGCGAATCAGCAGCACTTTGTCATCCTGCATCGCCACAATCCCTACCGCCGGGTGCGGGTAGTGAATAGAGTAAAAATCCCGCCGATCGCCGGGCGCCATATCAATCCCAACCTTGCGCATACTGAACCACGGACAATGCGCCAGAACTTCGGCATCATGCAGGTCGTCGGAGGTGAGTTTTTTCTTCATCGTCGCCACTGTTTCTGAAAAATGAGCCTTCAGCACACCATAGCCGGGCGGCGATGGCAACCGTCGCAGATTGGCCCGATTTCATCGTTCATTGCCCAAACGCCCATATTGCGCCAGGCTTGTGGGACGTACGATGTTCAGCAGATGACCGCGAAGAGGAATGAACATCATGAAAATCACCCATGTGCGTAATGCCACCCAGCTTATTGATTATGCGGGTAAAAAGTTTCTCATTGACCCGATGCTTTCTGCCAAAGACGCCTGGGCGGGCTTTGCCGGTACCGCGCGCAGCGAGTTGCGTAACCCGCTGGTGGACCTGCCTTTTTCCATCGAAGCGATCGTTGACGTGGATGCCGTGATTGTTACCCACACCCATCAGGATCACTGGGACGAAGCGGCGATCGCGGCGATCCCCAAAACCCTGCCGGTTTACGTCCAGCATGAGGCCGACGCTCAGCTACTGCGCGGGCAGGGCTTTCGCGATATTCGTCTGCTCTCTGAGGACAGCGCGTTTGCTGACGTTGCGCTGGTAAAAACCACCTCGGGCCAGCACGGCAGCGACCGCACCTATGCGCTGGCGGCAATGGCCGAGCGTCTGGGCGAAGCCTGCGGCGTGGTGCTGCGCCATCCGCAGGAGAAAACCCTGTGGCTGGTGGGGGACACTATCTGGCGCGATGAAGTGGAAGCCGACATGCTCAGGCTGCGCCCTGAGGTGGTGGTGCTGAATGCCGGGTATGCGCACGTCATCGGTTTTGGGCCGATCATCATGGGCAAAGAGGATGTGCTGAAGGCGCACTTCACCCTACCGGAAGCCAAAATCGTCGCCAGCCATATGGAAGCGGTGAACCACTGTCTGCTGAGCCGCGATGAGCTGCGCCAGTACGTGGCTGACAATCAGATTGCCGGGGCGGTCAGCATCCCGCAGGATGGGGAAAGTATGGTCTTTTAGAAGCGGAGCGGGCGATGAAACTGACGGAAGTGGCGATTGTGGCGGTGGACGGGTTTAGTCCGTTTCACTACTCGGTGCCCTGTATGCTGTTTGGCGATACGGTCTCGGAAACCAAACGCTTTAACCTGCATATTTGCGCCGAACACCCCGGGCTGCTGAACGCTCGCGACGGCTTTGCGCTGAACGCCAGCGGCGATTTTTCCACTCTGGAGCAGGCGGATATTGTGGTGGTGCCTTACTGGGGGGCGGTGAATCAGCGCCCACCGCAGCCGCTGCTTGACGGCCTGGTTAGCGCGCGTAACAACGGCGCGCAGATCGTCGGCCTGTGTCTCGGGGCGTTTGTGCTTGGCTACGCCGGGCTGCTGGATGGCAGGCGTGCGGCGACCCACTGGGAGTTCGAGCAGGATTTTCAGCACCTGTTTCCGCAGGTGCGGCTGGATATCAACGCGCTGTACGTTGACGATGAGGGGATCATCACCTCGGCGGGCACCGCGGCGGCGCTCGACTGCTGCCTGTATCTCATTCGCCAGCGCTTCGGCAGCCTTGCCGCCAATCAGATCGCCCGGCGGATGATCGTCCCGCCGCACCGGGAGGGAGGACAGGCGCAGTTTATCGCTCAGCCGGTACCGAAAAACACCCGCGACGCGCGGATAAACGGCCTGCTTGAGTATCTTCAGCAGCATATCCGCGAATCGCATAATCTCGATTCGCTGGCGCAGGTGGCGGCGATGAGCCGCCGTACCCTGACCCGCCATTTCGCCAAAGCGACCGGTATGGGCATTGCCGACTGGCTGGCCGCCGAGCGCCTGCGGCGCAGCCAGATCCTGCTGGAGGCCGGGGATTTACCCGTCGGGCAGGTGGCGGAGGAAGTGGGCTATCGCTCCGCCGTAACCTGGCGTCAGCAGTTTAAAGCGCGCTTTGGCGTCAGCCCGGTGGAGTGGCGGCGCACCTTTCGTCGCGGGGCTTAGCCGCCGAGGGTGGCGCTGTCGATGACGAAACGGTATTTCACGTCGCCTTTAATCATCCGCTCCCAGGCCTCGTTAATCTGGTCGCCGCGAATCAGCTCAATATCGGCGACGATGCCGTGCTCGGCGCAGAAATCGAGCATCTCCTGAGTTTCCGGGATGCCGCCGATCATCGATCCGGCAATTGACCGGCGGCGGAAGATCAGATTAAACACTTCCGGCGAGGGATGCGGCGTGGCGGGCGCGCCCACCAGCGTCATGGTGCCGTCGCGTTTGAGCAGCGTGGTGAAGGCATCGAGGTTATGCGGCGCCGCCACGGTGTTAAGTATAAAGTCGAAGCTTTTCAGATGGGCGGCCATTTCGTTTTCGTTGCGCGAGACCACCACTTCGTCCGCGCCCAGCTCTCGTGCCGCGTCACGCTTGGATTCCGAGGTAGTAAAGGCCACCACGTGGGCCCCCATGGCGTGGGCCAGCTTGATGCCCATATGCCCCAGCCCGCCGATGCCCACGATGCCGACTTTTTTGTCCGGCCCAACGTTCCAGTGGCGAAGCGGCGAATAGGTCGTGATACCCGCGCACAGCAGCGGCGCGACGGCGGCCAGCTGTTCTTTGGGATGGGATATGCGCAGCACGTAGCGCTGATGAACAACGATCTGCTGGGAGTAACCGCCGAGCGTGTGGCCGGGCGCATCCTGCGTCGGGCCGTTATAGGTGAGCACCATATGATCACAGTAGTTTTCCAGCCCGTCCCGGCACTCCTCGCACTCTTTACAGCTATCGACCATACAGCCGACGCCCACCAAATCGCCAACGGCGTGACCGGAGACGCGGCTGCCCACGGCGGTCACTCGGCCGACGATTTCATGACCCGGCACGCAGGGATAGAGCGTCCCTGCCCACTCGGAGCGCGCCTGGTGCACATCCGAGTGGCAAACGCCGCAATAATCAATGGCGATCTGCACATCGTCCGGCCCCGGCTCGCGGCGGGTGATGGCCATAGATCCCAACGGCTGGCTGGCCGAATTCGTTCCAATAGCGTTGATTTGCATAGCAAAACCTCTTCTACATAATGGCGTTGAATAAAACGGAGGGGGAGAGCGTTTTTTGAGCGGCAGGATCAAGCGTAGCCTGGTTGAGGCGCGATGGGAGGGGGAGAGCTCAAAGGGTTAAAGATGGGCTCACCCCCGCAAACGGAGTGCAGAAAATATCAGGGCGCGACGGGCGTCAGATAATCCAGCCGCAGCGGCCCGGCAAGCAGGCTATCCATCTGCGCAATAAAAGCCTGGAAGTGCGGCAGGGCGATATGCGCGTCCAGAGCCTCCTGATTGCGCCAGGATTCGCGCATATAGAACGTATCCGGCGCATCGCGCAGCTGAAACAGAGCGTAATCGAGGTTGCCTGGCTCCTGACGCGTGGGCAACAGGAGCGCCCGCAGGGCCTGGCGCAGCGCGTCGCTGTGGCCCGGTTTCGCCGTCAGCACCGCGAGAAGTGAAATCGCCTCGCCGCTCATCTTAAAAGCCCTCCAGCACGATTTTGCCCACCGAACGCCCGGTTGCCAGCTGCGCGTGCGCTTTTTGCAGGTTGGCGGCGGTGATGGCGCCGTAGTGCTCGCCGAGGGTGGTCTTAATGGTGTTGTCGTCAATCAGCGCCGCCACGCGGGTCAGCAGCTGATGCTGGGCGATCATGTCCGGCGTTGCGAACATTGAGCGGGTAAACATAAATTCCCAGTGCAGGGAGATGCTTTTCGCCTTCAGCGGCACCACGTCGAGGGTTTGCGGATCGTCGATTAGCGCCAGCTTGCCCTGCGGTGCGAGAGCGGCGATCAGCTGCGGATAGTGCTGGTCGGTATTGGTCAGGCTGGCGACGTGGGTTACCGCTTTGACGCCAATCCGCGCCAGCTCTTCAGCAAGCGGTTTGCTGTGATCGATAACATGATGCGCGCCCGCTTCCCGTACCCATTTCTGGCTTTCCGGACGCGAGGCGGTGCCGATAACCGTCATACCGGTGAGCTTGCTGGCGAGCTGGGTCAGTATCGAACCGACGCCGCCCGCCGCGCCGACGATCAGCAGCGTGTCGCCCGCGTTGCCGCCTTCCTCTACGCCAAGGCGGTGGAACAGCAGCTCCCATGCGGTGATGGCGGTGAGCGGCAGCGCGGCGGCGGCGGCGTTATCCAGCGAACGCGGTTTGCGGGCGACGATGCGTTCGTCCACTAACTGAAACTCGCTGTTGCTGCCCGGACGGCCCAGCGCGCCGGCGTACCACACTTCATCGCCCGCGGCGAACAGGGTTACCGCGCTGCCGACGGCTTTAACTACGCCAACCGCGTCCCAGCCCAGCACGCGCGGGGTATCGGCGTTAAAGCCGGCGCGGACTTTGGTATCCACCGGGTTGACGGAAATGGCCTTCACTTCAACCAGCAGATCATGCCCCTCGGCAACCGGCTGCGGCAGCTCGATGTCGGTTAAAAAAGGAATGTTGCTGCCTTCGGTCGCTGCGCGAGTAATGGCGATCGCTTTCATACACTCTCCGGTTTTGAATGAGGTTCATCGTTTGAATGTATTGAGGATAGACCGCGGCACGTGGGGGAAAAATGGCCCGGCGGCGATAACAGTTATATTGAAAAAGTGAAAATCAGCGGACGCGATAAAAATCGAGCGTTACGCCGTCCTGGGAGCGGCCGCCGGAACAGATAAACAGCGAGGTGGTGAGCCAGCGCAGCGCCGGCGCATCCACTTCGAAAGTCGGTACGGTACGAAAATAGATCGCTTCCGGCGGTATATCGCTAAAAAAGCGCATATCGTCGCCAAAAAGACGTTCTTTATACTCTTCGGGTAGGCGTCGAATGCCGTTGTTTTCAATATATACCGTGCCTCCTTCCACGTGTAAGGCATAGCGCGCGGAGAGGCGGCAGGTGCCGTCAGGCTCGATGATCTGGCTGTCGACGCCGCCGGGTAAGACGTGGCCGTTGAGCTCACCGCGTACGATTCCGCTGAGGATAGGGATCAGCTGACGTTTCCCGCTCTGCGGGCTGCGGGAGACGATGACCGGTTTGTCGACCTGAATGGTGATAGAGAAGCTGTGTTTGAGTTCGGGTGTCATCATTGGTCTCCTTTTTAAGCCACGTTATCCCGTTAGTGTAAGGATTTAAAGGTGAAGGGAATAACGCAAACATTGGATGGAAATGATTGGCTGGGGAGATGAAAGTGAACAAAAAACGGCCGCGATCGCGGCATTATTTGGCGTATTCTGTTGACATAATGCTTTCACACGGACGCGAGGAATAAAGATGAATACGCTATTTCTGATTGGCCCCGGCGGGGTGGGAAAAAGCACGGTTGGAGCGCTGCTGGCGTAGGCGATGAGCTACCAGCTTATCGATCTCGATAGCGAATTTTGCGAACGGATTTTAAATATTCGACAATATATTCAGTGTAATGGATACGAACGTTATGTGCGTGATAACGCCGCGCTATGCTCTCGCCTGCTGGCGGAGAATCCGCATGAAAAACGAGTGGTGGTGCTCTCCTCGGGATTTCTTGCCACCGATGTCTGTCCGGAGATTGTCGCCGGGAATCGACAGCTTGTGCGGCAGACCGGGTATTCCATCCTGCTATTGCCTTCAGAGGATATTGATATCGCTACGCGCATAGTGGTCGCGCGCCAGCTGATGCGCGGCTTTGGTCTGGTCGAAGAAAAAGAAGAGATAAAGTTCCGCCAGCGCTTTAGGGAATATTGTGCATTATGCGATTGCCGGGTGATTTCGTCTGAGGAGCCGGAGAGGGTGGCGGAGCTGGTGCGGGAGAAGGTGGCTGCGGAACAGCGGAAACAAAAAAGCCTGGAGGCGATGCGTTAGCTGAGTGAACTATCACAGAAGTTGGGATTGTATAACTAAACGCCATGCAGCGCAGCTCTGTGGGTATTACACAGGCCCAAAGATAATCTCAGATCGCGTAGGCCGGGCAAGTCGCCGCCCGGCAGAAAGGCGCGAACAATACATAAAACATGAAATATATCAGTTGCTTAATTTATGGCGCAATTTAGACGTTACTTAATGCTCTGCCTACACTTTGGGAGGATTGATGAAGTTGCAGTAATACGGCCTGATGTCAGGGATGCAAAATCTGCATAGAAAACAAAATCAACTCGTTGAAGTAATAGCTGGATACCGTGGCAGCGGAAGAAGGGGGGAATTTTACGAGCTGGTTTAAAGAGCTGGCGAGAAGCGCTAAAAGCGAAGGGTATTGAATCGAAAGGCTGATTTTCTGGATAAGTTCACATGGATAAAAATGATTGAACGCAATCGCAGAGAATGCATTCAAAGTCATAATTGATATGATCATATTGGATATTTTTTTGTATGATTTTCTCTAGTGCCCTTTTGGTGTCCTCAGATGATTTTGGCTGCCTGATCATCCTTGGTTCATATAATGGTTTGCAAACGATACATGATATAGAGCGAACACCAATTTGTGTTGCGCTCAGCACTTGTAATTTGTCATAAATAGTTTGTAATCAGGATGCTCTTTAAGATGCCCATGCTCAGGTTGCTGTGCATGGCAGGCAATACAAAGCACAGCCAGATTTGAGCTTCTATTGTCATTCTTCAGACCATTGCGATGGTGAACATGAACAAATCGAGAATCATTCGGGCTGAAAGACTCCTTGCAGGATTCACACAGGTACCCACGCCTTTGCCTGATGCTTTTCGATAACTCAGCCCAGTTTTTAGGGTAGTCGTTAAGTGGTGCGGTCATTGACGTGTGCAAGGGTTTTGCGCCGATCAGGTCACGAGGATACTCTTTGAAAAATTCAGTTAGCGAAAAATTAAATACTCTACTCCAACGTTCACCGCCAGACATGTTTTGCAGGCTAAACCCATGCCAGCGAATCCTGTCAAGACAATTCTGGCAAATATTTAATCTTACGGTTTGGTTTTCTTTGCTATTACCTATGATGTTGACCTGAAACTCCCCCGTATCTCTGTTTGCGACAACATACCGATCAAACCGAGAATTCCTACGCATTTTTTCGAGAACCCGACAATTAGCCAAATGATATTTTGGCATCCGGACCTCTCCTGCAATGGATGAAATGTCCCGTATATGAAGCAATACGCGTTTACCATTACAGATCAATGTTCCATCATTATGAGCCTTAACTTCATCGAGGTTGATTTCGATACCACCTGAAAGCAATTTTTCAGCAAAAGAGCCATCTGACTGTATGGACACCAATGAAAAATTGGTTGTTAACGGCGCATTCATCTTCTGCCGCAAGGCATCCAGTGATGACCAGTTGAGAAAATCAGGTAATTTAAAACTCATTTTTTAGTTAATTTCCCTGCGATCAAATCCATCTTCTCGCTGGCGTTAGTGACAATACGGAACTCAACGCGCTGGTTTGCCGCTTGCGATGACTCATGCGAGAGAGGATGGGAGGATGACAGTCCATTCGCAGTAACATGCTGAATCAGCCATTTTTCATTACCTTGCACTTTTGATAATGACATCAGATATTCGAGTGTGCTGCGGGTTCTTGCCTGGGAGAGTTCCATATTTTTGAAGTAAGCCTCTTTTTCATTTTCAGCGCCGCTCCAGAAAGCACTGGTATGCCCTTCTATACGTATTTCTTTGACTGCGCTTCTGTATTTATCTGATGTCAACAGAGCGATATAACGCGGGAAAAACTCACCGAGCACTTCTCTGAAACGAGGACGTAATTCCGACGAGCCAGTGGCGAAAAGAACGGAAGGATCGTTAAAGCGGATAGTCATATCCCCCAGAATTTCGGCGTTCCATTGCTTCAGGTCTTTCGCAAATTCTTTCTGGAGGGCCAACTGCATATCACGCTTCGTGACTTCATACTCTTTTACTACCAGCGTCGTCGTCTGCTCTACGCGGAGCATAAATGCGGCAGTTAGCAGCATAAATACCATCATTAAGCCCGTCATCAGGTCCGCAAGAGGTATCCAGTAAGATTGATTACTTTGTTCTAAATTCATCTTTTTCTCACGTCGCAGAAGCGATCCGCACAACCTCTCTAAGGCGCTCGGTGAGAGGGGTATAATCAGCGACAAATTTCTCGGAAAGAGAAGCAAGCTGTCGGCCCAAGGTTTCGAGGCTTTTTGTCAGCTCCTCCTGCAGTCCAGTATCCAGCGCGACAACACTCTGATGGATCTTTTCCATGGACTGAGTGAGTCCTGAACTGACTTCCGACTGAGACTGGCTAAGTGTCTCAGTCAAAAAACGTTTAATGTCAGAGGAGAAAGATTGTGCTTGGGTACCAAAATCTATGACGATATCACCGACGTTGTCCTGCAGTTTTGCCACGCCCAGGGACATTGATGCCATCATTTCATCAATTTTGCGTGAGAACTGAGGAGTGACCTCTTTCATCTGCGCCAGAACTTCACTCATGGAACGCTGAGACTGATCGATGTCCTGATGCTGCTGAACCAGATGTTCAAGCGTTGTTTCCAGCACGCTTGCGGTCTGGGCGAAACTGGATGCCTGTCCGATGAATGAAGCAAGGCCCAAGGAGGCTTCTCTGAGATCCTCGGCTGAGGATTTTTGTACAGCCTGCAACGTATCCAGTTCGTCCTTATACTGCTGCTGCCAGATGACAAGCTTTTCCACACTTGCGTTCAGATGTTTGAAATTTTCGCCAAACTGCTCGTTAATTTGCGAATTAAAATCATTGATGACGTCTTTCAGTGCATTAATAAGTGCTTTGGAGCCATCCTCTGCCATTTTCTGAGAAAATGTATCAAAGGAGCTGCGTAAGGCACGTAATTCGTCCGCCTGTTCCTGGCGCATTAATTTAAGCTGTGTCAGGAGGCTGCTGTCTTCGTTGCCGGCGAGACTTTGCTGAAGTGCATGAGTGGCCGCAACGACATCATCCAGACTTGCTGCTTTAGGAGTACCAGAAGTTTGAGGTATGGGCTTATTCTGGAAATAGTGTCTTGCTCTGATCACTAGTGAACCGAAAACACCACTTAATGAAGCGAGGAATGCTGTCTTAACGCCTTCAAGTAAATGTGGAACGCTTTCTGCTACGTTGGTCGAATCAAAGTGCAGTAGCGAAGTTGCAATTCCCGCGAAACAACCGAGGATGCCAACGGTCGTGAGTATTTCAGGGCCATGAACAACTGCGAACCTGTCGAAGCGTATGAAGGCGAAAAATATTGCCAGGGCAAGGTTAACTAATACGAAGCCGTTGGTAATGGGATCGGATGTAACAGTGCTGAATGTTACAGATGTTGCGGCGTATGACATGCAAGGCGTGAGTAACAACAGAAGTAGAAGTCTTTTCTTCATTATCTTGATCAAAGGAAGGGGCTCTAAATGTAAGCGCCTGACATTGCATACAGGCCGTAAAATGCTGTTTATGATACTCCCTGATTTTTGTAGAGTTTATGTTATTGTGGCATTTGCCCGAATAGCTGCCTTTATATCGTCCACTATGTACTGAAAGAACTAGCAAACTAGGGCTTGGTTCAGAAAACGCCTAGGTATTGGTTTGAAATCCGGACCAATATTTCCTGCAACATCCAGATGTAGTGTTAGATAAACGCCCAAGGCAGGCGCTTCTCTTTACCAGTATAACGGTATTTGAATCTCAAGTAGCGAGCACCACTATTTGATACTGCCCAATTAACGTCCTCCTCCATCGGATAGCTTATATGTCTTGTCTTTGGACTTAGCTGTTTCAACTTGCCGGACGGCTAGGTTCATTGAGGGTAGCCAATGGAGTCCAGTTATGCTCACTTATAATGCCACCAGAATGCACTTAATTCAGAAAGCCATGTGTTGAACTCAGGAGAGCACTATTGGCTTTATTTGCTAGTAAAATAAGGAATTTATCGAGTCGAATGGAGTTCATGAGAATTGAACTGGCGGAAGATCACAGGAGTTGAACCTGCCCGGGACCGCTGGCGGCCCCAACTGGATTTGAAGTCCAGCCACCTCACCGGAGATGACGATCTTCCGCGCCTCGATTGCTACATGGAGGCGGGCGCATTATAGCTACTTTCCTGCATTAACCACATCCCCCAAGGCACTTTTTTACTGCGAAAACTGGACTTTACAGAACCTTCTGAAACATTCCTTTGCAAAATCCGTGGCTTACACTTTTACACACTCTTTCAGGCTACCGGGATCACATAAAACAAGAAACGTAATTTGATTATGAGATATCGCAATTCATCTTACTGCGCGGATGGGTTACAAAGCATGTAACCGGTACCAATCCGCGGTAGCGCTGAGAGAAGAGTGTGCGATGAAAGATCATATTTTGTCCGTCAAAGAGAAGATTGGCTACGGCATGGGCGATGCCGCTAGCCACATCATTTTTGATAACGTCATGTTGTATATGATGTTTTTCTATACCGATATCTTTGGTATCCCTGCCGGCTATGTCGGTACCATGTTCCTGCTGGCCCGCGCGCTGGACGCGATATCCGACCCTTGCATGGGGCTGCTGGCCGACCGTACCCGCAGCCGCTGGGGAAAATTCCGCCCGTGGATACTGTTCGGAGCGATTCCGTTCGGTCTCGTGTGCGTACTGGCCTACAGCTCGCCGGACCTGAGTCATAACGGCAAGCTGATATACGCCGCGGTCACCTACACGCTGCTGACCCTGCTCTACACCGTGGTCAACATCCCCTACTGCGCGCTGGGCGGAGTCATTACCGACAATCCGACGCAGCGCATCTCCCTGCAGTCCTGGCGCTTTGTGCTGGCGACGGCGGGCGGCATGCTCTCCACCGTCCTGATGATGCCGTTGGTGAACTTTATCGGCGGCGAAGATAAAGCGTTTGGTTTCCAGGGCGGCATCGCGGTGCTCTCGGTGATCGCGTTCCTGATGCTGGCGTTTTGCTTCTTCACTACCAAAGAGCGCGTCGAAGCGCCGCCGAGCTCTACCTCGATGCGGGAAGACCTGCGTGATATCTGGCGCAACGATCAGTGGCGAGTGGTTGGCCTGCTGACCATTCTCAATATTCTCGCGGTCTGCGTTCGCGGCGGCGCGATGATGTACTACACCACCTGGATTATGGGATCCGCGGGTCTGTTCACCGCCTTCCTCACCACCTACTGCGTCGGCAACCTGATTGGCTCGGCGCTGGCGAAGCCGCTTACCGACTGGAAATGCAAAGTCAGCGTTTTCTGGTGGACCAATGCTCTGCTGGCGGCGCTGAGCGTGGCGATGTTCTTCGTGCCGATGGACGCCGAAATCACCATGTTCGCCTTTATCTTCGTAATTGGCGTGCTGCATCAGCTGGTGACGCCGATTCAGTGGGTGATGATGTCCGACACCGTCGACTACGGCGAATGGTGCAACGGCAAACGCCTGACCGGCATCAGCTTTGCGGGCACCCTGTTCGTGCTCAAGCTGGGCCTGGCGCTGGGCGGCGCGCTGATTGGCTGGATGCTGGCGGGCGGCGGTTACGATGCCGCGGCCAAAACCCAGAACAGCGCCACTATCACCATCATCATCTCATTGTTCACCCTTGCTCCGGCGGTCTGCTACCTGCTGAGCGCGGTTATCGCGAAACGCTACTACACCCTGAAAACGCCGTTCCTGAAGAAGATGATGGCGGAACTGGCTCAGGGCGCGCGCCGCAACGAACACGACTTCACTTCAGCGCCGACAGGCAAAGAATTGCAAAACTAAGAGGAAGCTATTCATGAAAATCAGTGATGGAAACTGGCTTATTCAACCAGGGCTCAATCTGATCCAACCCGTGCAGGTCTATGAGGTTGAGCAGCAAGGTAACGAGATGGTCGTCTATGTGGCGTCTCGCGAAGTTCGCGAACGCGCCGCCCAACTGGACGTTCCGCTCTTTACCGTGCGCTTCTTCTCCCCACAGGAAGGGGTGATCGGCGTACGCATGGAGCACTTCCAGGGCGCGTTGAACAACGGCCCGCATTACCCGCTGAACGTGCTGAAAGACGTGAACGTGGAGATTAATAATGGCGCTGAATATGCCGAGCTGAAAAGCGGCAATTTGACCGCACGCGTCATGAAAGGCGATTTCTGGTCGCTGGATTTTCTGCGCGACGGCGTGCGTATTACCGGTAGCCAGCTGAAAAATGACGGCTACGTGCAGGATACCAAAACGAATCGCAACTATATGTTCGAGCGTCTGGATCTCGGCGTCGGCGACACCGTTTATGGCCTCGGCGAGCGCTTTACCGCGCTGGTGCGTAACGGCCAGACGGTCGAAACCTGGAACGAAGACGGCGGCACCAGTACCGAACAGTCGTATAAAAATATCCCGTTCTACCTGACTAACCGCGGCTACGGCGTGCTGGTGAATCATCCTGAGCGCGTCTCTTTCGAAATCGGCTCCGAAAAAGTCTCGAAGGTGCAGTTCAGCGTTGAAGGGGAATACCTGGAGTACTTCGTCATCGACGGCCCGACTCCGAAAGAGGTGCTGAACCGCTATACCCGGTTTACCGGGCGTCCGGCGCTGCCGCCAGCCTGGTCCTTCGGCCTGTGGCTGACCACCTCGTTTACCACCAACTACGATGAAGCGACGGTTAACAGCTTTATTGACGGTATGGCAGAGCGCAACCTGCCGTTGCACGTGTTCCATTTCGACTGTTTCTGGATGAAAGCCTTCCAGTGGTGCGATTTTGAGTGGGATCCGGTGACCTTCCCTGACCCGGAAGGGATGATTAAACGCCTGAAAGAGAAAGGACTGAAGGTCTGCGTGTGGATCAACCCGTATATCGGCCAGCGTTCACCGGTGTTTAAAGAGCTCCAGGAGAAAGGCTATCTGTTGAAACGTCCGGATGGTTCATTGTGGCAGTGGGATAAATGGCAGCCGGGCCTGGCGATTTATGACTTCACCAATCCGCAAGCCTGCCAGTGGTATGCCGACAAGCTGAAAGGCCTGGTGGCGATGGGCGTAGACTGCTTCAAAACCGACTTCGGCGAGCGTATTCCGACCGACGTGCAGTGGTTTGATGGTTCCGATCCGCAGAAAATGCACAACCACTACGCCTTCATCTATAACGAGCTGGTGTGGAACGTGCTGAAAGAGACCGTTGGCGAGAAAGAAGCGGTGCTGTTCGCTCGTTCCGCCTCGGTGGGCGCGCAACAGTTCCCGGTGCACTGGGGCGGCGACTGCTACGCCAACTATGAATCGATGGCGGAAAGCCTGCGCGGCGGCCTGTCGATCGGCATGTCCGGTTTTGGGTTCTGGAGCCACGATATCGGCGGCTTCGAAAACACCGCGCCCGCCCACGTCTACAAGCGCTGGTGCGCCTTCGGCCTGCTGTCGAGCCACAGCCGTCTGCACGGCAGCAAATCCTATCGTGTGCCATGGGCCTACGATGACGAGTCCTGCGACGTGGTGCGCCACTTCACGCAGCTGAAATGCCGCATGATGCCGTATCTGTACCGTCAGGCGGCGCTGGCCAACGAGTTCGGTACGCCGATGCTGCGTTCGATGATGCTGGAGTTCCCGCACGACCCGGCCTGCGACTATCTGGACCGGCAGTACATGCTGGGGGATTCGGTGCTGGTGGCGCCGGTGTTTAGCGAAACGGGCGACGTCCAGTTCTGGCTGCCGGAAGGCCGCTGGACCCATCTGTGGCACAACGATGAAGCGCAGGGCAGCCGCTGGCATAAGCAGAATCATGATGTGCTGAGCCTACCGGTGTACGTGCGTGACAACACCCTGCTGGCGTTGGGCAACAATGACCAGAAACCGGACTACGCGTGGAATGAAGGCACCGCCTTCCAGCTGTTTAATCTCGAAGATGGGCGCGAAGCGGTCAGCCAGGTGCCGGCAGCGGACGGGTCGGTGGTCTTTACCCTGAAGGCGAAACGCCAGGGCAATGTCATTACCGTCAGCGGTGACGGTGAGGCCAGCGGCTGGACGCTGTGCCTGCGCAATATCCAGCAGGTAGCGAGCGTGCAGGGCGGTGTTCAGGCAGGCAGTGAGCTGGGCGTGGTGGTGACCGCGCAGGGCAATGCGTTGACCATCACGCTGTAAGTTTTTGCTTCCTGAAGCATGGGTTCACAGCCGTCTGCGGACAGGTAACCCGGTGGCGCGACGCTTACCGGGGCTACAGGCTATGCCCTCTTCGTTTGCGGAGAGGTTTTTTTATTCCATTTCTTCTGAAAAAGTAACGTTCATTTCATTCTGGTGATTCACCCCACAGACACTCGCGCCGTCAGGTGATAGCGTAGTTTGCCGCTGAGAGGAGCCCGGAATGGATTTAGAAAACATCTTTCGTGACGTTAAGCTAAGCAAAACCGAAATGACCGTGCTGCGTTTTATTCAGAATGACCCTGAGCAATGCGTACGCGAGGGCATCCGCGCCGTCGCGGAACACTGTTATAGCAACCCTTCCTCGCTAGTGCGGCTGGCGAAGAAACTGAAATTCAGCGGCTGGCTGGAGCTGGTCTATTTTATTAAATTCAATATCACCATGCCGAAACTCGATGTCACCAACGATATCGACTACATGAGCATTCAGCCGATAGAGCGGATAACTTCTCTACTGGAAAGCCTGCAACATCATCGCATTTTGATTCACGGCAGCGGCTTTTCGCAGCTGATCGCCCAGTATATTTACAATAAATTTTTGGTGACCGGGGTAAACGCCAGCCTGGCGCTATGGCCGGATTACGAAATTCTTGAGCAGAAGAACGCCGCTAAATTTGATTCGATCTGGATTATTTCCAAATCCGGGCGTAGCAGTTCGGCGCTGAACTGGGTGAAGGCGCTGGAAGGGAAGAAGATTAATCTGGTCTGCTTCACCGGCGATTATCAAAGCCCGCTGGCGCAGGCGGCGGATACGGCGTTTATTATTCACGATCCGCAGAAATTCGATGATGATATTTACTGGAGCAACCCGTTTTTTGGCTACTGCATACTCGGGTTTGAGCGGCTGCTGAAGATGTGGTTTACACACACGGGGATCCCCGGAGGCGGCGCCTGAGGCGCCTGTCCGGGCTACCGCCCCGCAGGCGGTGGTGAACCCGTAGCCCGGTCAGCGCAGCGCCACCGGGAGGAGTGCGGTGGCGCGAGGGTGGGATTATTGCCAGTCGGCGAACTGCTTATCATCGAGATAAGCTTCAACAAGCGCTTTTGCCAGCGAATAAGAGCCGACCAGCGGATGCGCCATCAGCGCCCGTACCGCCAGTGACTTATCCCGCTGCAGAATCGCCGCCACCGCCAGCCGCTCATACTCCTTCACGCTGGCGATCATGTTTTTCTGCGCTGTCGGCACATGCTTCGGCGTCACCGGCTTCAGGCCCTCTTTACTGAGATCGCAGCTGATCTCAATCACGTCGTCCTGGCGCAGGAAGTCCAGCGTGCCGTTGTTGGGCATCGACACCACAATACGCTTGGTGGTGGTGCTGTTGACCGCCTCCAGAATATCCAGCGCCACCCCTGCGTAGCCGCCGGTATCCGGCTCCTCGATAAACTGCTTTAAGGTTAACGGCTCGCGGGTATGGAATTTTTCCTGCTGCGACTCGTTCTGCATATAGCTATTTTCCCGGCGCAGATAGTGCTTCATCCAGATGGTAAACGCCGCTTCCGGGTTGGCTTTCACATCCACGGTCCGCAGCTCTTCGCGCATATCGTGATTGATACGGGCAATCTGCTCGCCGCGGGTTTCCGCTGCGTTCTGAATCGCTTTTAAAGCCACTTCTCGATAGTAGTAGTAGTAAAGATATTCATTAAGCAGTTGCTTATCGCATAGCTGAACCAGCTCCGGCGAAAAGTACTGCATCGCCGTCTTACGATACAGCTCAGGACTGGTAATCAGGCGCTCGGTGACATCCTCGCCGCTTACGGTGAAGTGGGTAAACCAGGAGAAGTGGTTCAACCCGTAGCACTCAACGCCGAGATCGCGCTCGTCACAGCCGAGGATTGCCGGCAGCTCGCGAATCAGCTCCGACGGCGCGTCGCAGATGCCGTACACCCGGCGCTTAAAGCCGGATTTGATAATCGCCTCGGTGACCAGCCCTGACGGGTTAGTGAAGTTAAAAAGAATAGCGTCTTCGGCGGCGTGCTCTTCAATCAGGCGGCAGTAGTGAAGAATCGCCGGAATGGAACGCATCGCCATGGCGAAACCGCCTGCGCCGGTGGTCTCCTGGCCCAGGGTGTTGTGCTGCAGGGCGATACGCTCGTCGCGAATGCGGCTCTCATCGCCGCCTACCCGCAGGGTGGTGATGACATAGTGGCTATTTTTGAGTGCCGGCACCGGGTCGCTGGTTACGCTGAAGTGAATATCCGGGCGAATCGTATTAAACACATAGCGGGCGATTTCGCCAAAAATTGCCAGATTCTCAGCGGAGCTGTCGAGAAATACAACTTCCGTTAAACCAATGCGGTGCGCGTTATATGCCAGAGATTTTGCCAGGAATGCAGAGCGAACGCCGCCCCCGCCTAATACGGTTAATTTCATAAACAACTCCTAATTAATTTTCTGCTAGCCAGCTATCAACCCGGGAACGGACCTGTCCCACTTTGACGCCGTAAATAACCTGAACTTCATTTCGATTTCGTACTACGCCGTTTGCACCGGTGCTTTTTAATATTGCATCATCAACTAAATCCATATTGTGAATAGCGACGCGCAGGCGGGTAAAACAGTTGTCGACGGAAATAATATTCGCTTTGCCGCCTAAGCCATTAATAATCTCGTTGGTCACCGACTGCGGTTCGCCCATTTTTTTACGATAATCAGCTTTGCTATATAACTTCACGTTTTCATCATCTTCACGGCCCGGCGTTTTGAGATTCAACTTAACGACCAGCGTGCGGAAGATAACGTAGTAGACGGCGAACTGGCCGATCCCGATGAGCACGTAGCCGGGCCAGCGGGTCAGGGCGACCGGCAGCGGCAGGTTGTAAATCAGAAACTCAATCAGCCCCGAGGCGCCCCACGGACGGACGGTAAAGATGTCGCAAATCGCCTGCGAAGCTGCGGTTAAGGTAGCATGGATCACCCACAGCAGCGGGGAAACGAACAGAAAGGTAAACTCAATCGGCTCGGTGATACCGGTGAGCATGGAGGTGATAATGGCCGGTAGCAGAATCGCTTTAGCCATCATTTTTTTCTCCGGTTTCGCCGTATGGTAGAACGCCAGCGAGGCGCCGGCCAGGCCGAAGATGGTGGTCATCCCCTGCTGTGAGAAACGCAGCGCCTCGTTCATCACCGGCGTCAGATCCGGGTGACGCATATAGGCGAGGAAAATCGCCTGGGTTCCGGAGACTATCTGCCCGTCGACGTTCAGCGTGCCGCCGATTTGCGTGAGCTGGAACGGCGACCAGACGAAGTGGTGCAGGCCGGTGGGGATGAGGAATTTTTCAAAGAAGCCGTAAACGAAGACCCCCGCCACGCCGGCGTTTTTCATAAAGCCGGTCAGCGCCGCGATGCCGTGGGTCATAAACGGCCAGATCCAGGTAAAAGCGATGGCGTAGAAAATGATGACCGGCGTCATCGCCACCAGCGTCAGCTTGGCCCCGCCGTACATGGAGAGCGCGCCGGGTAGCTCAATAGTCGATACTTTGTTATGCACCCAGGCGATGGTGCAGCCGAGAATAATGCCGAGGAAAACCCCCATATCGACCACCACAAAGCCCAGCAGTTGGGTTTGCCCGGTGCCGTAATATTCGCCGTTAATTTTTTCCGCCAGGCCGTGAGTATGCTCCAGCCAGGAGTGGTTGGCGCCAAGAAACATAATAAAACACATCACTGAAACCAGCGCGACTTCGGTTTTTTTATCTTTTGCCAGGCCATAGCTGATGCCGACGCAAAAGAGTAATCCCAGATTGCCGAATAAAGGCCAGAAGGTATCGCCGAGTAGCTGTCCAAGCTGGTGTAAAAAGCTGGTCTCCGAAATTAATGTTGGGTTGGTTAAGACTGAGCTGAGTGCCAAAATTAAGCCGATGACCGGCAAGAACAATACTGCACCGATCATTGCTCTGGAGAATTTTTGCATATTCTCCAGAATACGTTGACGTATTACGGACATGGTCGTTCCTTTATTTTTGTATACCCGTCATACTTCAAGTTGCTTATGTGTTAGCTACGCTCGCTCACCCCAGTCACATAGTTATCTATGCTCCTGGGGACTCACTCCCTTGCCGCCTTTAAGCAACTCGAATTATTTTGGGTATAGGTTCAGGGACTTTAATTATTTTTTTAACTTCCAGTATTTTTGTTATAGCAAGTCCGCTATTTGAAAGGAACAGGTTGCGGAAAATAGGTACAAATAGCCGCTAAATGGCAACAGGTTTCACCATTAAGGATATTATATGACCCTCACCCCAAACCTCTCCCTGAAAGGGAGAGGTGGTCGATCGGTGTGGGCATAAAAAATAAAGAGTGCAGAGGGCGGTTCCCTCTCCCCGGCGGGGAGAGGGTTAGGGTGAGGGGAAACTAGGGGGTAGACATTATCGGAGCAGAAGGAGCCTGAGCGCTGGTAACTTCACCGTTGCGCATGACCTGCGCTACCTGCTGTTTCTCCATATTGACTGCGCTGAGCTGACCGTTAACGGTTGGCTTCAGCGGCGCATCTGGCAGCACGCTGCCGGTCGCCGTTAGCTGGAGATTACCATCGCCGGATATCGGCAGCGCTGGCCAGCCCCAGGCCTGCAAAATATTTAGCGGCACGCCGCGACCGCTCAGGCTCAGGTTGACCTGACGCTGCGGAAGCTGCGACACCGCCGCGGTGGCTTGCAGGATCCCACGCTCGGTAAAGGCGCTGAGCTCGTTAACGTTCACCGTTGAGGCATTGGCGCTCAGCTTCAGCGACGGGCGGCGGACATCAATACGATTAAAGGTCGCGGCGGCGGCGTTCAGCGTCGCGCTACCGTTCCACACGCCCCAGCTGCGGTTTTTCACCAGCTGCAGCTCGCCGCCGTAGCCGTCGAGCGCGGTGATTTGCCACGGGAACGCCGGTTCAACATCGATAATGAGGTTGCGGCTGGCGCTGAACTTTCTCAGCGTCAGGCTTTGCAGCCACTCGGGAAGCGGCGCCATCCATAGCTGCTTCCAGTTGGTCGGCAGCGTATATTCCAGTCCGGCGAACGCGGTGTCGTCCAGCACCAGGGCATGGTCGGCGCGCAGCCAGTTGCCGGATGTGCGCACCATCCCGCCCTCCCAGCGTGAGGTGAACTGGCGCAGCGCGATACCCTGCGGGGAGAATCCGGCGTTAAGGATTGGGTCGAGGAAGTGCAGCGAACCGTAAATAAACTCGTTGGCGTTCATCGACAGCGTGCCATCCTGGCTTTGCCAGTCGCCGCGGCTCAGGGTCAGGTTGCGCAGATTAAGGTCGAGGCCAGCGATCGCCCAGTCAGGCCCCTGCAGGCTGGCGTCGGTCACGTCAAGGCGGCCAATCTGCAGCGAGGGCAGGGTGGTCAGCGGCGTGAAAAAGTCGGCGAGTGATTTATCGCTTTGCAGACGGATCTCGTTGAGGCGCAAATTATCGACCTGCCAGCCGCCGTCGGCGCTGCGTTTCGCCGTGCCGGTGAGCGTGCCGCGAGCGACGTCCGCCCCGAGGGTTGAGAGCGTCACTTCGCCGTTATCGATATTCCCCTGAATCAGCACGTTGCTGGCTTCAATACCGTTGAGCGTCATCGACCCGGCGCTCATCTGAATTTGCGTTTTCTTGCCCAGCACATTACCCGCTTCCGGCGCCCACGGGCTGACGCCGCCGGTGACGCGCTGCGCGCTCAGATCCCAGTCGCTCTCCGGGCTGTTGAACGCCATATTGCGCAACCGGAGACGATCGGCGGCGAACGGCAGCGCTGCGGAAGAAGGGGAGAAGTTTAGCGTACCGTCGCTGAGAATGATTTCGTCAGCATGCAGCGGGTCGCTAAACTGGCGGCTGCTAAATCCGATATCCACGGTTTGCGCCACCAGCGTGGCGGGTTTGCCGTCGCGACCGAGGGTGACGTTTTGCAGCTGCAGGTGCAGTGGCGAAGAGAAATTATGGTCCATTTTGTTGAAAGAGACCTTCCAGCCGGTACCGTCGCTTAGCCAGGCGCTGGCCTGACGCCCTCCCCACTGGGTTTGCAGCAGGAAATAAGCGGCAATAATCACCACCAGCAGAGCAATCAGCAGCCAGAGAATCAGCTTTCTGAGAAATTTCATGATCTTCGATCCTGAGCGAGGCACATAAGGCTGTTATGCCCGAATTATGCGCAATCCTCAAGACAGGAATTGTGTAATGAGATGATGTGAGGTTGATGATGTTTGCGCTCCAGCCGACGTTGCGCGGCCGGAGCATCAGAGAGGATCAGTTTTTCTCTGGCGGGAAAATCAGATTCAGAACAATCGCCGTGATACCGCCGGCGGCGATACCGGAGGAGAGCAGATTCTTCAGCCAGTCAGGGGCGAACTGCAGGATCAGCGGCTGCTGGGAAACGCCAAGGCCGACGGCCAGCGACAGGGCGATAATCAGGATCGCGCGGCGGTTCAGCGGCTCGCGGGAGACGATACGCACGCCGGAGGCGGCAATGGTGCCGAACATCACCAGCGTTGCGCCGCCGAGCACCGGCTCAGGAATATGCTGCACGAAGCCGCTCACCGCCGGGAACAGGCCGAGCACGATCAGCATCAGCGCGACCACAAAACCAACATAGCGGCTGGCGACGCCGGTCAACTGAATCACGCCGTTGTTCTGGCCAAAGCAGGAGTTCGGGAAGGTGTTGAATACCGCCGAAACAAACGAGTTCAGACCGTTGGCCAGCACGCCGCCCTTCAGACGCTTCATATATAGCGGGCCGGAAACCGGCTGCTCGGAAACGTCAGAGGTGGCGGTGATATCGCCGATGGTTTCCAGCGAGGTAATCATAAACACCAGCATCAGCGGCAGCAGCAGATTCCAGTCGATGCCCAGCCCGTAGTACAGCGGCGTGGGAACCATAATCAGGCTGCTTTCCGTCGGTGCGGTATTGGTCGGCAGCATATCGAGTAGCCATGCCGCCAGGTATCCGGCCGCCATCGCGATAACCAGCGAAGCGATGCGCAGATACGGGTTGCGCTGGCGGTTAAGGATAATAATCAGCGCCAGCACGATCCCCGCCAGCAGCAGGTTTTTTGGCGCGCCGAAGGTGTGGTCGGCCATGGCGGCATAGCCCCCGCCGATGGAGGTCAGGCCAACCTGAATCAGCGACAGGCCGATAATCATTACCACTACGCCGGAGACCAGCGGAGTGATTATGCGGCGGGCGAGATGCAGAACGCGCGAGAGAACCATCTCCGTGCAGCTGGCCAGCATCAGGGTGCCGAACAACGCGGCCATCATGGTCGGAACATCGGCGCCGCCGGTTTTCAGCGCGGTTCCGCCCATAATCAGCGGAGCGACGAAGTTAAAGCTGGTGCCCTGAATCGAAAGCAGACCAGAACCCACCGGGCCCCAGGCTTTAATTTGAATGATGGATGCCACGCCGGAGGCGAACAGGGACATGCTGATGATGTGTTGTGTATCCTGAGCCGGGAGGCCCAGAGCCTGACAAATTAACAGCGCCGGAGTGATAACCGCGACAAACATCGCCAGCAGGTGCTGGAACGCGGCGAACAGCGTTTGCGGTAGCGGCGGGCGGTCTTCAAGGCGGTAGATTAATTCGCTGGTTTGCTTATGCGCAACCGGTTGCGCATTTTCTGATTCTGCGGTGTTAACGGACATCACAACAATCCCAAAGGTGGCAAAGCGGGGATTTTATCGGACTGTAGACCAAAAGCAAACGTTTGCCACTCTTTAGCGGCAAATATTTATGCAGGGAATAGGTGTCAAATATTTATTAACATTTTGTATGCTTGATCGCATCATTATCCCTACAAAATATCTTTTCCTGTCCTTTTTTCCGTACTTCTGCTTAAAATCCCTTCCCGATTACTCATGATGAGAAGCAATCGACACCGGGAATTTCGTCGCGTGTGAATGGATCATGCGCCTATAAGGAGCTCTTTTTATGTTTCATCTCGATACCTTATCGACGCTCGTTGCCGCAACATTAGTGTTGCTACTAGGTAGAAAACTCGTTCAAACCGTCCCTTTCCTGAAGAAATACACCATTCCTGAGCCCGTTGCGGGCGGTCTGCTGGTCGCTCTGGCGCTGCTGGTATTAAAGAAAAGCATGGATATCGAAATTGATTTCGATATGAGCCTGAAAGACCCGCTGATGCTGGCTTTCTTCGCCACTATCGGCCTGAATGCCAACCTCGCCAGCCTGCGCTCTGGCGGCAAAGTGGTGGGGACATTCCTGATCGTGGTGGTGGGGCTGCTGCTGCTGCAAAACGCCCTCGGTATCGGCATGGCGAAGCTGCTGGGCCTCGACCCGCTGATGGGGCTGCTGGCCGGTTCGATTACCCTTTCCGGCGGCCACGGTACCGGCGCGGCGTGGAGTAAACTGTTTATTGAGCGCTATGGCTTTGTCAACGCCACCGAAGTGGCTATGGCTTGCGCAACCTTCGGTCTCGTTCTTGGCGGCCTGATCGGCGGGCCGGTGGCGCGCTATCTGGTCAAACACTCTTCATCACCGGACGGCACGCCGGACGATCAGCTCGCGCCGACCGCGTTTGAAAAGCCGGATATGGGGCGCATGATCACGTCGCTGGTGCTGATTGAGAGCATCGCGCTGATCGCCATCTGTTTGACGGTAGGGAAGATCGTTGCGCAACTGTTGGCGGGGACCGTATTCGAACTGCCTACCTTCGTTTGCGTGCTGTTTATCGGCGTTATCCTCAGCAATAGCCTGTCAGCACTTGGCCTGTACCGCGTATTCGACCGCGCGGTGTCGGTGCTGGGTAACGTCAGCCTGTCGCTATTCCTGGCGATGGCCCTGATGAGCCTGAAGCTGTGGGAGCTGGCGTCGCTGGCGCTGCCGATGATTGCCATTCTGGCGGTGCAGACGATAGCAATGGCGCTGTATGCGGTATTTGTGACCTATCGAATGATGGGTAAAAACTACGATGCCGCGGTGCTGGCCGCCGGCCACTGTGGTTTCGGCCTCGGCGCGACGCCGACGGCGATTGCCAATATGCAGGCGATTACCGATCGTTTCGGTCCGTCGCATATGGCGTTTCTGGTGGTGCCGATGGTGGGGGCGTTCTTTATCGATATCGTTAACGCGCTGGTGATTAAGCTCTATCTGCTGTTGCCGGTATTTGGCTGATAAAAACCCGGAGGTGGTGCGCTACGGGATTATGCGGTCTGCGGGCTGTAGCCCAGGTAAGGCGTATACGCCGCAACCCGGGGATACTCCGGGATTCATGACTCGGCGTGGCTTCTCGCCGGCTCGCGCTGCGCTTAGCCGGGCTACGGGGTGTGCGGTCTGCGGGTTGTATCCCGGCTAAGGCGTTTACGCCGCCAGCCGGGAATACCTCAACAATCTTACGCTTCGTCGTGCTCTTCCCACGCCAGCGCGCGTTTTACCGCCTTCTTCCAGCCGCTGTAGCGATAGTTACGCTCGGTGGTTTCAATTCCCGGACGGAACTCGCGCTCGATAACGGCTTTCTCCTGCAGCTCATCCAGATTCTGCCAGAAGCCCACCGCCAGACCGGCCAGATAGGCTGCGCCCAGCGCCGTGACTTCGCGGACTTCCGGGCGTTCTACGCGGGTGCCGAGAATATCGGACTGGAACTGCATCAGGAAGTTGTTGGCGACCGCGCCGCCGTCAACGCGCAGGGCGTACAGACGGATCCCGGAGTCAGCCTGCATCGCTTCCAGCACGTCGCGGGTCTGATAGGCGATCGATTCCAGCGTGGCGCGAATAATATGGTTGGAATTGACGCCGCGGGTCAGGCCGAAGATCGCCCCGCGGGCATACGGGTCCCAGTAAGGCGCGCCAAGCCCGGTAAACGCCGGAACCACGTACACGCCGTTGGTATCCTTCACTTTGGTGGCGAAATATTCGGAATCGAACGCGTCGCTAATCAGCTTCATCTCATCGCGCAGCCACTGAATGGAGGCGCCCGCCATAAATACCGCGCCTTCCAGCGCATAGTTCACTTCACCGCGCGGGCCGCAGGCGATAGTCGTCAGCAGGCCGTGCGTTGATGCCACCGCTTTCTCGCCGGTATTCATCAGCATAAAGCAGCCGGTGCCGTAGGTGTTTTTCGCCATCCCCTCTTTAACGCACAGCTGGCCGAATAGCGCCGCCTGCTGGTCGCCCGCGATGCCGGCGATCGGAATACGCGTGCCGCCCTTACCGCCGATGTTGGTCTGGCCGTACACTTCGGAAGATTTGCGCACTTCCGGCAGCATGGCGCGCGGAATATCCAGCGCGTCGAGCATTTTGTCGTCCCAGTCCAGTTCGTGGATATTGAACAGCATGGTACGCGAGGCGTTGGTGTAGTCGGTAACGTGAACGCGTCCCTGGGTCATTTTCCAGATAAGCCAGGTGTCTACTGTGCCGAACAGCAGCTCGCCGCGTTTTGCGCGCTCGCGCGCACCTTCGACGTGGTCAAGGATCCACTTCACTTTGGTTCCGGAGAAGTAGGGGTCAACCACCAGGCCAGTTGCCTTACGGATGTACTCTTCCATGCCGTCGCGCTTGAGCTGTTCGCAGATCTCGGCGGTACGGCGGCACTGCCAGACGATGGCGTTATAAATCGGCTTACCGGTTTCGCGCTCCCACACGATGGCGGTTTCACGCTGGTTGGTAATGCCGATCGCGGCGATTTCATCGGAACTGATATCGGCCTTTGCCAGCACTTCAACCAGCGTAGAGCTTTGCGATGCCCAGATTTCCATCGGGTCGTGCTCAACCCAGCCTGGACGCGGATAAATTTGTTCGAATTCTCGCTGAGAGACGCTGACGATATTGGCATCGTGATCCATTACCACGGCGCGGGAGCTGGTGGTGCCCTGGTCGAGCGCTACGATATATTTTTTGTCGGTCATAGTATGAGTCCCGTAGTCAGATTACAGCGAAGCTTTGTGTTGTGTCGTAGAGGGAGATGCGGCTTCTTTCTCTTCAACGACGCAGGTGTCGCAAGGCAGGTGGCGGCCAATCAGCTTGCGGTAGCAGAATGCGCCCAGCGCAGCACCGACGATTGGCGCACACAGCGGCACCAGAAAATAAGGAATATCTTTGCCGCCCGTGAAGGCGACGTTGCCCCAGCCTGCCAGCCAGGCGAAGGCTTTCGGTCCGATATCACGCGCCGGGTTCATGGCGAAGCCGGTCAGCGGGCCCATGGATGCGCCAATGACAGCGATCAGCAGACCAATCAGCAGCGGCGCCAGCGGGCCGCGCGGCACGCCGTTGCCATCATCGGTCAGCGCCAGAATGACGCCCATCAGGATAGCGGTAATCACCATTTCTACCGCGAAGGCCTGCACAAAATTGATATGCGGGTTTGGATAGGTAGAGAAAATACCCGCCAGCTCAAGACTTTCGACGCTACCGCGCACCATATTGTGGGTATGTTCGAAATCGAAGAAAAGATTGTAATAAAGCCCGTAAACTAAAGCCGCAGCGCAAAAGGCGCCAGCGAATTGCGCAATGATAAAAGGAACAACTTTACGACCGTCAAAGCAGGCGAACAGCCACAGCGCGATGGTCACCGCCGGGTTAAGGTGCGCACCGGAAACCCCTGCGGTCAGGTAAATCGCCATGGCGACGCCCAGACCCCAGATGATGCTGATTTCCCACTGACCGAAGCTGGCTCCCGCGACCTTAAGCGCAGCGACGCACCCAACGCCGAAAAAGATCAACAACCCGGTACCGAGGAACTCTGCGATGCACTGGCCTTTTAGTGTTGATGTTTGGCTCATAATCGAATCCTGAAGCGAAGTGATGATTATTGTATGTGTGAAGGTCGCAGGCGACCACGCTGCCATGTAGGCATAGTGTTAATTTATCGTTAACGAACAAAAACGAGAAATATCGAAATTCAAATGTGTGTGCCTCGTCAAGAAAATGAGCGTTTTCGCGCCATAAACGCGTGTTCGGTCATTTGCGGGAGCGTTTCACCGCTCATTTTTTTAACGAGGTGATTAACAATTACGAAAAAGTACCGGGTAAAAGCGGCGAACGGACCAGGTAAAGACTGAAAAGTGTTGCAAACCGCAATCTACGCGGGTTGTCGCTGGACAGGGGCGGCGGGGCTTCATACAATCGACTACATCACCACTGTAGTGCGCTAATTTTCGTTAAGGCGTCAACGCGTATACGAAACGGACGGTTTCTATCAACGCCTTGCAAGTTCAGGAGAGGTATGACGATGTCATTAGAAGTGTTTGAGAAATTAGAATCTAAAGTTCAGCAGGCGATTGATACCATCACTCTGTTACAGATGGAAATCGAAGAGCTGAAAGAAAAGAACAATACGCTGGCGCAGGAAGTACAGAGCGCCCAGCATAGCCGTGAAGAGCTTGAGCGTGAAAACGGTCAGCTTAAAGAACAGCAGCAGGGCTGGCAGGATCGTCTGCAGGCGCTGCTGGGCCGTATGGAAGAAGTCTAATGCTTCCCGCCTCCTCCCGTTCGGGAGGAGGCAAACTCACCTCGCTCTATATACTCACAAGTTATAGCCAATCTTTTTTTATTCTTTAATCATCAGTCTGCTTTCTGGCACGCTTAATCCATCACAACACTACATAAAGAGAGCGGTGCGATGAATAAGTGGGGCGTGGGGTTAACTCTGTTGCTGGCATCCGCCAGCGTTCTGGCAAAAGACATTCAGCTATTAAACGTTTCTTACGATCCGACGCGCGAGCTGTACGAACAGTACAACAAAGCCTTCAGCGCGCACTGGAAGCAAGAAACCGGCGACAACGTGGTGATTCGTCAGTCACACGGCGGCTCCGGCAAACAGGCGACCTCGGTGATCAACGGCATTGAAGCCGATGTGGTGACCCTTGCGCTGGCCTATGACGTCGATGCGATCGCCGAGCGTGGACGAATCGACAAAAACTGGCTAAAGCGTCTGCCGGATAACTCCGCGCCGTATACCTCAACCATCGTGTTCCTCGTACGTAAAGGTAACCCGAAGCAGATTCATGACTGGAACGACCTGATCAAACCGGGCGTGTCGGTGATTACCCCGAACCCGAAAAGCTCCGGCGGCGCGCGCTGGAACTATCTGGCGGCCTGGGGCTATGCCCTGCACCAGAATAACGGTGACCAGGCTAAGGCGCAGGAGTTCGTAAAAGCGCTGTTTAAGAACGTCGAAGTACTGGATTCCGGCGCCCGCGGTTCGACCAACACCTTTGTGGAACGCGGGATCGGCGATGTGCTGATTGCCTGGGAAAACGAAGCCCTGCTGGCGACCAACGAACTGGGTAAAGACAAATTCGAGATCGTCACCCCGAGCGAATCGATTCTGGCCGAGCCGACCGTTTCCGTGGTGGATAAAGTGGTCGACAAAAAGGGCACTCGCCAGGTGGCGGAAGCGTATCTGAAGTATCTCTACTCGCCGGAAGGCCAGGAGATTGCGGCGAAGAACTTCTATCGTCCGCGTGACCCAGAAATCGCGAAAAAATACGCGGATGAGTTCCCGAAACTGAAGCTGTTCACCATCGATGACGTGTTTGGCGGCTGGACTAAAGCGCAGAAAGAGCACTTCTCCAACGGCGGCACCTTTGACCAGATCAACCAGCGTTAAATAGCCTCTCCTTATCCCCGCTCGCGCTGCGCGTAGCGGGGCGACAACGCTTGTCGCCCGGGTAAGGCATAAGCCGCGACCCGGGGCAGAGTAGTCTGGTAGCCCGCTCAGGCGCGTTAAGCACCGCTTCCGGCAAAACTCACCGCACCTCCTCTCGTTTTCATTTGGTCATCAAACTGCGCTACTCTTCCGTTTCTGGCTGAGACAGGAAAAAATAATGCGAAGAGTACGACACCTTTTTTTAGCGCTGGTGGTAGTGGTTGTGGCGGCGATGGCTGGCGGCTACTACTGGCTTCATTCCGGCAACCGTGACGCGTTGCGTCACATTGTTCTGCAACAGTGCGTCCCTCATCAACAGCAGAATCACAATCCCGCGCCCTGCGCGGAAGTGAACCTGAAGGGCGGCTATGTCCTGTTTAAGGACCGCAATGGCCCGCTGCAGTATTTGCTGATGCCAACCTACCGTATCAACGGCACTGAAAGCCCGCTGCTGCTTGAACCGCTGACGCCGAACTTCTTCTGGCAGGCCTGGCAGGGACGCGAAATCATGAGCCAGCACCGTGGTTCTGCCGTACCGGATGAGGCGGTCTCGCTGGCCATCAACTCGCGCAGCGGACGCACGCAAAATCATTTCCATATTCATATCTCCTGCCTGCGACCTGATGTGCGCCATCAGCTGGATAGCCAGGCTGCCGCTATCAGCAGCCGTTGGTTACCGCTGCCCGGTGGGCTCATGGGCCATGAATATCTGGCGCGCCGCGTAACCGAAACCGAACTGGCGCAGCGCAGTCCGTTCCTGATGCTGGCTGAAGAGGTGCCGGAAGCGCGAGAACATATGGGCCGTTTCGCGCTGGCGATGGCGAAGCAGAGCGACGGCTCGCTGCTGCTGCTGGCAACCGAGCGTAACCTGCTGACGCTGAATCGCGCATCGGCAGAAGAGGTTCAGGACCATAGCTGCGCCATTCTGACATCCCGTTAATTTTCTTTACGTTCCCGCCATTCATTATCTCCTTGATTCTTATCCCGGTTTAACGCCGGGGTAGGATCGGGTGCATAAAAATATGTGAAACCGATCAAAAGATATAAAGGTATACCTTTATATCTTTTTGAGGATGGTTACACTCTCTTCATAGCCTCCATTGCGTGTCGGACAGGCGGCTTATTTATAAAAACGTTTTTATTTCATGTAGTGACATCATTAATTGTTTCCTCTATTTGCGCGGCTAAGCGTAAAGGAATATCAACATGAAACTTTCTATCGTGGAAAAAATCGGCTTCGGCGCAGGAGATATGGCGATAAACGTTGTGATCATCGCCATGCAGCTGCTTCTCGCCTATTTTTATACCGATATCTACGGCCTGAGCGCCGCTGATGTTGGCGTACTTTTCGTGGTTGTGCGGATGATCGATGCCATTATCGATCCGGCCATGGGCGTTCTTACCGATAAGCTGAATACGCGCTGGGGACGCTATCGCCCGTGGCTGCTGTGGTTTGCCATCCCTTTTGGCTTCGCCGTTTATTTAATGTTTATCACGCCTGATATGGTTTATATGGCTAAGCTGGCGTGGGCCTATGGCACCTATATTCTGATGACCCTGGTCTATACCGCTATCACTATTCCCTATATCTCGATGATTGGCGTGATTACCAGCGATCCCGTGGAACGGCTAAGCGCAAACGGCTATCGCTTTGTGATGACCAAAATTGCCGCTTTTCTGGTGACTATTGTCGTCCCGATGCTTGCCGTCTGGCTTGGGCAGGGCAACAAGGCCCTGGGTTACCAGTTTTCTATGGGGCTAATGGGCGCGATGGGGGCCCTGCTGTTTATCTTCTGTTTTCTCACCACTCGTGAACGTAGCGAGCCGGAAATTACTTCGCTATCGGTAGGGAAGCAGTTTAAGTATCTGTTACGTAACGATCAGTGGATTATTCTTGGGGTTGTTATTTTATTGCTGATGTGCGGTTACGTTATTCGCGGTTCCGTCGCGGCCTATTATGCCAAATATTATCTTAATGGCGGCGATAGCCTGATTTCACCTTTTCTGACTACCGGTGTTGTCGCCTCTATTCTGGCGATGATCGCCACCACCTGGATAACTAAATTCTGGGATAAGATTAAGATGTTCCGCTACACCCAGATTATTACCTTTGTACTAAGCGCGCTGATGTATTTCTTCGTCGGGCGTGAAAATCTTATCCTGGCATTTACGTTCTATTTTCTTATTAATTTCTTCTGCGATATGCAAATGCCGGTGTTCTGGTCCTCTATCGCCGAAGCGGTGGATTATGGCGAAAAGAAAACCGGGCTGCGGGTATCCGGCCTCGCGTTTGGCGGCATCCTCTTCTTCCAGAAGTTTGGTATGGGGATCGCGGGGGGCGTACTGGGATTTCTGCTGAGCCACTTTGGCTATCAGGCCGACGTTGAACAGAGCGCGCGTTCGCTCACCGGTATTGCGCTGATGATGACGCTCATTCCGGCACTTTTCCATCTTGCGGTTGGGCTGCTTATGAAAAAGTATATGATTAATAACGAATATTATCGTGATATTCAGCTAGCCCTTGCGCAAAAACAGGCATAAGGAGGCGTAAATGAATGCCATGAATAAGGTTTGGGCGATCGGCGACGCCTCCGTAGACCTGGTACCGGAAAAACAGAACAGCTACCTGAAATGTCCCGGAGGCGCTTCGGCGAACGTGGGGGTCTGCGTTGCCAGGCTGGGCGGAACGTGCGGTTTTATCGGCTGCCTTGGCGACGATGACGCCGGGCGTTTCCTGCGCCAGGTTTTTCAGGATAACGGCGTCGATGTCTCTTCGCTGCGGCTGGATGCGAGCCTGACCAGCGCGGTACTGATCGTCAATCTGACGGCTGACGGCGAGCGCAGCTTTACCTATCTGGTACATCCGGGGGCTGATACCTACGTTTCACCTCAGGATCTGCCGACGTTCAGAAAATACGAATGGTTTTACTTTAGCTCCATTGGTCTCACCGACAGCCCCGCTCGCGAGGCATGCCTTGAGGGCGCGCGAAGAATGCGGGAGGCCGGCGGCTACGTTCTGTTTGATGTCAACTTGCGCAGCAAGATGTGGCGCAATGCCGCTGAGATCCCTGACCTGATCGCCCGCTCCGCTGCGCTGGCGTCTATCTGCAAAGTCTCGGCAGATGAGCTGTGTCAGCTGAGCGGCGCCAGCCACTGGCAGGATGCGCGGTATTACATGCGCGATCTGGGCTGCGATACCACCATCATTTCGTTGGGGGCCGAAGGGGCGTTGCTCATCACCGCCGAGGGAGAGTTCCTTTTTCCTGCCCCGCGCGTGGAGGTCGTCGATACCACCGGAGCCGGTGATGCCTTTGTTGGCGGCCTGCTGTTCACGCTTTCCCGCGAAAACCACTGGAATCATGCCCTGCTGGCGGAGGCGATCAGCAATGCCAACGCCTGCGGAGCGATGGCGGTGACGGCAAAAGGGGCAATGACTGCTCTGCCGTTTCCCGACCAGCTCAATACTTTTCTGTCCAGCCGTTCGCTGGCACAAGCCATGACCGTGAAATAAGGAGTCATCATGCACGTTGATCAAAACAAAATACTGGGATGCCTGGTGGGTGCCGCCGCCGCGGACGCGATGGGCGCGGCGACGGAAGTACGGACTCAGCAGCAAATTAAGGACTATTTCGGCGGCTGGGTGACGACCTTTCAAAAACCGCCAGCGGATACGTTTGGTCGCTGTAACGAAGCGGGTATGTGCACGGATGATTTTATTCAGGCGAAATACATTATGGACGCGCTGCTGCGCCACCAGCGCCAGGTCAGCGATGAGGCGATGCGCGAAGCCTTTCAGCAGTGGCTGGATTACCCTTACTACGCCAACTTTACCGGCCCGACAACGCGTGCGGCAATGAAAGCGATATTCAATGACCATCGCGCCTCTTTGCAGGGTGATCTTGAAGGCGAAAAGCAGTCGGTACAGATTATTAATAAGGGAAACGCGGAAGCCACCAACGGCGCCGCCATGAAGATTTGGCCTGCGGCGGTACTGCATCCGGGAGATATTGATGCGGCGATTCACTGCGCGCTGCAGATTTGCCGCTTTACGCATAATAACGTGCTGGCGATGTCCGGCGCAGCGGCGATGGCGGCGGCAACCAGCGAAGCGTTACGATCGCAGACCAATGCGGACACCATTATTGCCGCCGGTATTTATGGCGCGCAAAGAGGCTATCTGCTGGCGCAGGATCAAGGGGCGATGATGGTGGCAGGCCCATCCGTTGCCCGACGCATCGAACTGGCCGTGGCTATCGGTCAACGGCATCGTCATTGGGAAACGGCGGTGGTGGAACTTGCCGATATTATTGGTTCCGGGCTGCACGTCAGCGAAGCCGTACCGGCGGCCTTTGGCCTGTTCGCGTGTTGTCCGAATTCTGCCGTAGATGCTATTATCTCCGGCGTTAATATCGGCAATGATACTGATACTGTCGCTACCATGGTTGGAGCGATTTCCGGCGCATTCCATGGCGTGGAGGCTTTTCCCGCCGATTATTTAACGACCGTGGATCGTATGAATCATTTCGATTTGGCACAACTGGCCAGGCAAATCGCAGGGTAGCGAATTCACCCTGCCGGGGACGGTAAAACGTCCCCTGCTGGCGAAGACGTGAGGTGCGCAGTTTGCAGGTTGATAAAACGAGCTTTACTCCGCTTTATAAGCAACTATTTTTTATCATCTGTCAGCAGATTCAGAATGGGTCCTTGCCGTTAGGCAGCCAGCTGCCGACGCAAAAAGAGGTTGCCAGAGCCTATAACGTCTCGCTCATCGTGGTTAAACAGGCCTGGAGCGAATTAATCAATGCGGGCATTATTTCGTCCCAGCGCGGAAGCGGATCGGTAGTGTGCTCTGTGCCGGAGGGAGTAAGCTACGGCCACACGTTTCGCGGCATTACCAGCGATCTTCAGGATGCCAGCGTCGAGATAGAGAACCGTATTCTTGAGATCGCGCCGCGTCGCGCGCGTGACGCTCAGGCAGATGGTTTGAGCCTGCCCGCCCATCATCATTATCTCTATATCTCGCGTATTCGTTGCCTGAACAATCGCCCGTTTAACCATGAAAAGATCTATCTCGATCTTAGCTTCTTTCCCAATCTGCAGCTCACGCCAGAGGCGCTGGAACATACGTCGCTTTATTCGCTATTAAACGTCACCAGTGACTCGGCGACTGAAAAGGTGGAGGCGATCTTACCTTCCGCCGACCTGTGCGAAAAGCTGCAGATTGCGGCGAATAAACCACTATTATCCGTCGCCAGACAGACGTTTCAGGCCGGGCATAACAGCCCTTTCGAATATTGCCGCTATTACGTGCTGTCGGAATACTTTGGCGAAATTCATTATCACTAATCTGCCCGCACCAGAGTTGTCATAACCCCCACTATATCTGGCGTTTACCTGCCCTGTTGTCCGTCGTATTCTTGCTGAAAAAACCGACAGGAGACAGGTATGTCGCTCTGGTTGTCCCATCCTCTGTTCCTTCCTTCAATTATCGTTGGCCTCACTATCCTGCTTTGGGCGACATCGCTCCTGCCGGAGTTTATGACCGCGCTGCTGTTTTTTGCCGCAGCGATGATCGCTAAAATCGCGCCGCCGGAGGTGATTTTCGGCGGCTTCGCGTCGTCGGCATTCTGGCTGGTGTTCAGCGGCTTTGTGCTGGGGATCGCTATCCGCAAAACCGGGCTGGCGGACAGGGCGGCACGGGCGCTTTCGTCGCGTCTGACGGATTCCTGGCCGCTGATGGTCGGCAGCGTGGTGCTGCTCAGCTATGCGCTGGCGTTTGTGATGCCGTCCAATATGGGGCGCATCGCGCTGCTGATGCCGATTGTGGCGGCAATGGCCAGGCGTGCCGGTATTGAAGAGGGGACGCGCCCGTGGTTTGGCCTGGCGCTGGCGGTAGGGTTCGGGACCTTCCAGCTGTCTGCCACCATCCTGCCCGCCAATGTCCCGAATCTGGTGATGAGCGGCGCGGCGGAGGGATCGTATGGTATCCATTTGAATTATCTGCCCTATTTACTGCTGCATACGCCGGTGCTCGGCTGGCTCAAGGGGGCGGCGCTGATCGTGCTGATATGCTGGCTGTTCCCGGGGAAACCGCATCCGCCGCGCGATCTGTCGCCGCTGCCGCCGATGAGCCGCGATGAGAAGCGCCTTGCCTGGCTGCTGGTCGTGGTGCTGACGCTCTGGGTGACGGAGAGCTGGCACGGCATAGGGCCAGCCTGGACGGGGCTGGCGGCGGCGGTGATAACGCTGCTGCCGCGAGTCGGTTTTATCAGCGGCGAGGAGTTTTCCAGCGGCGTGAACATCCGCACCTGTATTTACGTCGCCGGAATTTTGGGGCTGGCTATCACCGTGACCCAGACCGGGATCGGCGGTGTGGTGGGGAATGCCCTGCTGCAGATTATGCCGCTGGATAAAGATAGCCCGTTTACCAGCTTTCTCGCGCTGACCGGTATTACCAGCGCGCTAAACTTTATTATGACCGCGAACGGCGTACCGGCGCTGTATACCACTTTCGCACAGAGCTTCTCCGATGCGACCGGCTTCCCGCTGCTGAGCGTGATTATGATTCAGGTGCTGGGATACTCCACGCCGCTGTTGCCGTATCAGGCGTCACCGATTGTAGTGGCGATGGGGCTAGGGAAAGTACCTGCACGGGCGGGAATGCTGCTGTGTATTGCGCTGGCGGCGGTGAGCTATTTAATTCTGCTGCCGCTGGACTATCTGTGGTATCAGGCGTTGGGCAAACTGTAGCCTGTTTCGTTCGGGGATTTTCCCGGAGGCGGCGCTGCGCACCTGTCCGGGCTACCAGGCACTCCCCGGTTGCGAAGCGCGACCGGGGAGTGCCTGTAAAGCGAATTACGCTTTTTTCGCGGCTTCTGCTGCTTTAACGATTACCGCGAAAGCGTCCGCTTTCAGGGATGCGCCGCCAACCAGCGCGCCGTCGATGTCCGGCTGGGTGAACAGTTCTGCTGCGTTGCCCGCGTTAACGGAACCGCCGTACTGGATAATGACTTGTTCAGCCACTTTCGCATCGGCTTTCGCGATGTGATCGCGGATGAATTTGTGTACTGCCTGAGCCTGAGCCGGGGTAGCGGATTTGCCGGTACCGATCGCCCATACCGGTTCGTAAGCGATAACCGCGCCTTCGAACGCCGCCGCGCCCTGGGTTTTCAGAACGGCGTCGATCTGACGTGCGCACACTTCTTCGGTTTTGCCCGCTTCGTTTTCCGCTTCGGTTTCACCGATGCACAGTACCGGGATCAGGCCCTGCTCTTTCAGTACCGCGAATTTCTTAGCGATAAACTCGTCGGACTCTTTGTGGTAGGTACGACGCTCGGAGTGGCCGATGATGATGTATTCAGCGCCGATGTCTTTCAGCATTTCGGCAGAGGTTTCGCCGGTGAATGCGCCGGACAGGTTCAGATCAACGTTCTGCGCGCCCAGGTGAATGTGGCTGCCGGCAGCGGCTTGTTTAGCCAGGTCGATGTACATCTCAGGCGGAGCAATGGCAACTGCACAGCCGGTAACGCCTGCCAGTTCGGTACGCAGGTTCGCGACCAGTTCGTTTACCATGTGGCGGCTGCCGTTCAGTTTCCAGTTACCCATCACTAAAGGATGTCGCATTTTTATTCTCCACGCTTTAAAGCGAATTAAGGAATATAGCCGCCCCCGCGGGCAGCATGGTCTGTGAAACAGTATAGAGATTCATCACTGGAAAGGCTTTGCTTTTTGTCATTTATTGTTGTTTTCCAGCGTTTCAGATAGCGCCAGCTTAATCGGTTCAACAGCGAAGGTCAGCCCCTTTTCGCCGTTGTCCGCCACCACATAGCGTACCGCGCCTTCGGTTTCCGAAAAGTACCGTTTGCCTTTTCCGGCGGCCAGCAGCTTTTGTAGCTTCTGTTGGCTCTGCGCCTGGCTGAGCGTCGGCACGAACGCGCACATGACGGCGCTCATATACTCGAGGGCCCGGGCTTTCGCCGCTTTCTGCTGCGGCCCCTGAATCGGCAGCCAGGTTATCTGCATCGATTTAATTTTAAGCGTACCGCGCTCAAGCGCGGTCGAGGCATAAAGATTGTCGTTGATCCTGGTGGCGGCGCGGGTCAAATTCGCCTGGTCTTTACTGGAGGCGACGGCGCGAAACTCATTGAGCAAAAGCTTCGGGTTATCGGTATTGAATTTTTCCCGAAACGCGCTGATGGAGATATCAAACACCGGCGCGCCGGAGAGAAGATAGGGCGCCGTAGCGGCGGAGTCAGGCTCGGCGGACAACGCATTTTGGCCGACGGATAGCGCCGTCAGCCCAATTAAATATAAAGTTGCCCACTTCTTCATGCCCATGTTTCCTTTTTTTGTCTGCCGACGATTAAAACGAGAACCGTCACGCTTGTCAAAAAGTCACGCCTTCAGGGTAAACTACGTCGGTGATGATGATAAGGAATAAAACATGACCCTACAGCAGTGGCTATTCTCAATTAAAGGGCGGATTGGACGTCGCGACTTCTGGATCTGGATTGCTATCTGGATTGCGACCATGAGCGCGCTGTTCACGCTGGCTGGCAGCAACCTACTCAACTTACAGACCGCGGCGTTTATTCTGGTATGCCTGCTGTGGCCGACGGCGGCGGTGACCATTAAACGTCTGCACGATCGGGGGAAATCCGGCCTCTGGGCGCTACTGATGATTCTGGCGTGGATGCTGCTGGCGGGGAACTGGTCGATGCTGCCGGGCGTCTGGCAGTGGGGCGTCGGGCGGTTTATACCGACGCTGATTATCGTGATGATGCTTATCGACCTGGGGGCGTTTGTCGGCACCCAGGGGGCAAATAAGTTTGGCAAAGAGACGCTGGACGTGCGCTGGAAAGCGGAACCCTGATTACCAGTAGTGTTCGGCGGTCATATGACCCGGTCGGCGGCGCAGATGCTTGCTCATCTGCCGGGTCTCTTTCAGCAGCTGCTGAGTGTCGCGCACCATCTGCGGGTTACCGCACAGCATGACGTGGCTACTCTCGGTGTTCATTGGCAGGCCGACGGCCTCTTCCAGCGCGCCGGTTTTAATCAGGAACGGGATACGTCCCGTGAGCATGCCCGGCGCGGTTTCCCGACTGACGACCGACTGGATGCGCAGCTTGCCCGCATAGCGCGCCTCCAGCGCCTGCATCTGCGGCAGATAGCTGAGATCCGCGGCATAGCGCGCGGCGTGCACCAGTACGAGATTTTTAAAACGATCCAGGTCCTTCCCTTCTTCGAGAATTGACAGATACGGGCCAATCGCCGTGCCGGTGGCGAGCATCCACAGGGTGTCGCAATCCGGCACCTCTTCGAGCACGAAGAAGCCGGCCGCTTCGCTGACCACCTGCACTTCATCGCCCGGCTTCAGCGCCGCCAGCCGTGGGCTAAGTTTGCCTTCCGGAACCGTCACCAGGTAGAACTCAAGATCGGGATTACTGGGGGCATTGACGTAGGAATAGGCGCGCTGCACGCGTTCACCGTCGACATCCAGCCCCAGTTTGGCAAACTGCCCTGCGGTGAACGGTTCAACCGGTGCGTGAACGATGAGGCTAAACAGTGCATCCGTCCAGTTTTGAACTTTTACGACTTTGCCTGTAACCCAGTTTGCCATAGCGTCTCTCCTCTCAATCCTGTTAGCGTATCTTCACCGCGACGAGAGCAGATTTCCAGCCCGAAAAGGCTGGAAAGCTCTATTGATCAAATGTTTTACAGGATGTGTAGCTGGATATCCGGGTCTTTGCGATCGAGATAATGAATCGACTGAATTCGGCGGATAGTGCGGGATTTACCGCGGATCAGTAGGGTTTCGGTAGTGGCCATATTACCTTTACGGGTAATACCGTCCAGCAGATCGCCTTTGGTGATGCCCGTCGCCGAGAAAACGACGTTGTCGCTGCGCGCCATATCGTCCAGACGCAGCACTTTGCCTGCTTCGATGCCCATGGCCTGACAGCGTGCCAGCTCGTTCTCGCCGATGCGGCGGTTCTCTTCACTGTCGCCCTTAACGTGGTGGCGCGCCAGCAGACGACCGTGCATATCGCCGTCCAGCGCGCGGATCACCGCCGCTGAAACGACCCCTTCCGGGGCACCGCCGATACCGTACATAACGTCAACTTCGCTATCCGGCATGCAGGTCAGAATAGAGGCGGCAACGTCGCCGTCGGGAATAGCGAATACGCGCACGCCCAGTTTTTGCAGCTCAACGATGACCTCGTCATGGCGCGGCTTGGCTAAGATGGTAACGGTTAATTCACTTAGCGGCTTATTCAGCGCGCGGGCGATGTTTTGCAAGTTTTCCGCCAGCGGCAGGTTCAGATCGATGGTGCCTTTCGCGCCCGGACCGACAATCAGCTTTTCCATGTACATATCCGGCGCGTTCAGGAAACAGCCTTTATCGCCTACCGCCATCACCGCCAGCGCGTTGGCCTGGCCCATCGCCGTCATGCGGGTGCCTTCAATGGGATCGACGGCGATGTCTACCGCATCACCGTTGCCGGTACCGACGCGTTCGCCTATATATAGCATCGGCGCTTCGTCGATTTCGCCTTCGCCAATCACGATAGTACCGTCGATGTTGATCAGGTTGAGCATAATGCGCATGGCGTTGACGGCGGCGCCGTCGGCGGTGTTTTTATCACCACGGCCTAACCATTTATAGCCTGCCAGCGCGGCGGCTTCGGTGACGCGCGAAAATTCGATGGCCAGTTCTCGTTTCATAATCCACTCATCTGAATAAAAAATTATGCGCAGCGTGGCGGATAACGTGCGCGCTACGCGTTGGAATAGCGTTCGGTTTCCGGCATCCAGCGCTCGATAAGCGCCTGGGCCTGCTGAGGATATCTTTCGTGTATATGACGGGCGATGCGCTGAACTTCGGGGATCATGGCCTGATCGCGCATTAAATCTGCGACTTTGAATTCAGCGTTGCCGGTCTGGCGCGTGCCGAGCAGCTCGCCGGGACCGCGAATTTCCAGGTCTTTCTGGGCAATGACGAAGCCGTCGTTGCTATCGCGCAGAACCTGCAGGCGCTTCTGCGCGGTTTTAGAAAGCGGCGATTTATAGAGCAGCACGCAGTGTGAGGCCACCGCACCGCGCCCGACGCGCCCTCTGAGCTGGTGCAGCTGAGCCAGCCCCAGACGCTCAGGGTTTTCGATGATCATCAGGCTGGAATTAGGCACGTCCACGCCGACCTCAATTACCGTGGTGGCGACCAGTAGATGCAGCTCGCCCTGCTTGAACGCGCTCATGACCGCCTGTTTCTCGGCAGATTTCATGCGCCCGTGCACCAGGCCGATATTCAGCTCCGGCAGCGCCAGCTTCAGCTCTTCCCAGGTGGCTTCCGCCGCCTGGGCCTCCAGCAGATCCGACTCTTCAATCAGCGTACAAACCCAGTAGGCCTGGCGACCCTCGTGAGTACAGGCGTTCCGTACCCGGTCGATAATATCGCTGCGGCGGGTATCCGGGATGGCTACCGTCGTAACCGGCGTACGGCCCGGCGGCAGTTCATCGATGACCGAGGTGTCGAGATCGGCATAAGCGGTCATCGCCAGGGTCCGCGGAATCGGCGTCGCGGTCATAATCAGCTGGTGCGGATGAAAGCCCTGCTGTTGGCCTTTCTCCCATAGCGCCAGCCGCTGATGGACGCCGAAACGATGCTGTTCGTCGATAATCACCAACGCGAGGCCGTTAAACTGGACCTGTTCCTGAAAGATGGCGTGGGTACCGACCACCATCTGCACCTGTCCGCTGGCGATAGCCTCCTGCTGCGCCAGGCGCGCTTTGCCTTTTTGTTTGCCCGCCAGCCAGCCTACTTCAACGCCCAGCGGTTCAAACCAGCTGCGGAAGTTATTGGCATGCTGCTCAGCCAACAGTTCTGTCGGCGCCATCAGCGCCACCTGCTTGCCGTGCGCGATGGCGCGCAGGGCGGCCAGCGCGGCAACCAGGGTTTTACCGGAGCCAACATCCCCCTGCACCAGACGCATCATTGGCACGTCCAGCGCCATATCGCGCTCGATTTCAGCCGTGACGCGCGCCTGCGCGCCGGTCGGCGTAAAGGGGAGAGAGGCCAGCAGCTTGTCTTTTAGCGTGTCGTTAGCGCTGAGCGAGAGAGCGTGGTAGCGCTGAGCGCCTGCCCGCAGCGCCAGCATGCTGAGGTTATGCGCCAGCAGCTCTTCCAGGATTAAGCGTCGCTGAGCCGGATGTTTGCCGCTTTCCAGCTCGCTAAGCTGTAAAGAGGGCGGCGGGCGATGCAGCGTACGCAAGGCGTCAGGCAGGCTCATCATCCCCTGCGCCAGCTCCGGCGGCAGCAGCTCGGCGATAGCGCAGGTTTCCAGCAGCTCCAGCGCCTGGTCGGTGAGCTTACGCAGCGTAGCCTGCTTGATGCCTTCGGTGGTGGGATAAACCGGGGTCAGCGTTTCCTGTAAATCAGGGGTACTCATATCACCCTGAACCCGATATTCCGGGTGGATCATCTCCGCCCCGTGCTTACCGCGCTTCGCCTCTCCGTAGGCCAGCACGCGACGCCCGGTTGCCAGGCTATTTTTCATCGCTGCGCTGAAGTTAAAAAAGCGCATGGTGAGGATGCCGGAGCCGTCGCTTATCTGGCAGGTCATCATCCGGCGGCCGCCGAAAGTGATATTGCAGTTAAGAACTTCGCCTTCAACGGTGGCGTAAACGCCGGGCAGCAGTTCACCGATTTGATACAGATGGGTGCGGTCTTCGTAGCGTAGCGGCAGGTGCAGAAGCAGATCCTGCACCGTGTGCAGGCCGATTTTCGCCAGTCGGCTGCTCTGTGCCGCGCCAACGCCGGTTAGGGTATTAAGGGGGACGGCATCTAACAGGCGACCTTGCATCGTTTTTATCCTGCAGCCTGCATAGTGGCCCACCACGTGGCATCGGCTTCGACTTCGCCCAGCTCGTTGACGTGGGGGTAGGGTAGACCTTTACGTTTTGCGACCTTCGCCAGCACCGGATAGCCGCCTTCAAACAGCAGACGCTGCTGGTCTTCTTTCGGCAGCATGCTGTTGTCGCGCAGATACATGCCGGCGTTCTGCCGCTGGCGCTGGGCTTCATACAGAATAAGCGCCGAGGCGACGGAAACGTTCAGCGACTGCACCATGCCAATCATCGGAATAATGATGTCCTGATCCGCCAGGTCCAGCGCTTCCTGAGTAATGCCGGTTTTCTCCTGGCCCATCAGGATACAGGTGGGGCGGGTATAGTCGATTTCACGAAAATCAACGGCGTTATCAGAGAGATGGGTTGCCAGAATCTGCATGCCCTGGCCTTTTAAATGCGTGACGGCATCGCCAATAGTACGATGGGTTTTCACCTGCACCCAGCTATTGCTGCCTGCGGCTGCGGAGGCCATGGTACGCATACGGCTACCGGGCCAGATGGCGTGCACTTCATGCACGCCAACGGCGTCTGCGGTACGAATAATCGCAGAGACGTTATGAGGCTTATGGACCTGCTCCATGCAGACCGTCAGGTCAGGCTGACGCCTGGCGAGCATCTCGCAGATACGCGCATAACGCTGTAAATTCATTACACTTCATCCTTCGAATGACTCTTTAATCGCTGCGGATTACTCGGCCCATCCCTGGGCCTCGCCCCTTACGGAGCCGCTGTAAGCAGCGTTCAAATCTGCTCCTGGCAGATTTGTCATTCGCTTGCCGCCTTGATGCAATTCGAATGATTTTGTGTCAGAGCTAATTTCGGTTACGGGTGACTTTTATCACATCCGGCATGACGCGAATTTTGCGCATAATATTCGCCAGATGCACACGGTCGCGCGCGGTGAGGCGAATAAAGGCGCTGTAAACGCGGCCATCTTTCTCTTCCGTATTCAGGCTTTGAATATTGGAAGAGGCGGTGTTGATTGCGGCGGTAAGATTCGCCAGGGCACCCTGATGGTTGAACATATCCACCTTAATTTCGGTGATAAATTCCTGCGCCGTCTCTTTGTCCCACTCAACCGCCATAAATTTCTCCGGCTCTTTTTGGTAGCCGCGAATGTTACGACAGGACTCGTGGTGAATCACCAGGCCTTTGCCCGGGCTGACGTGCGCAATAATCGGGTCGCCGGGAATCGGACGGCAGCACTTGGCAAAGGTGATCAGCACGCCATCCGCGCCTTTAATCGGCAGATGGTTATGGCCGACAGGCGCCGGCTGTACAGGCACGGCTGTGGTTTCACCCTGCTGCAGGTTTTTTGCTACGACGACGCTCATGGCGTTACCGAGGCCAATTTCGGCCAGCAGATCGTCAAGCGTTGCCAGCTTCATACGGTCAAGTTCGCGCTGAATGTTCTCTGGCGGAATTTCGGCCAGCTTGCGGCTGCCGCCGAGCGCGTGATTAAGCAGGCGTCGCCCGAGGCTAACGGAATCGTCGCGCTTGAGGTTTTTCAGCAGTTGGCGAATTTTGGCGCGCGCTTTAGAGCTGACGACAAAGTTCAGCCACGCGGCGTTCGGACGAGCGCCCGGCGCGGTGATGATCTCCACCGTCTGGCCGCTGGAGAGCGACTGCGACAGGGGATATGGCTGGCGGTCGACGCGCGCGCCGACGCAGGCATGGCCGATATCGGTATGCACCGCGTAGGCGAAGTCCACCGGCGTCGCGCCAGCGGGCAGTTCGACGATGCGCCCTTCCGGGGTGAAAACGTAAATCTCATCCGGGAACAGATCGGATTTCACGCTCTCAATAAATTCAAATGAGCTACCGGCGCTCTGCTGGAGCTCCAGCAGGCTCTGCATCCAGCGCTGAGCGCGGATTTGCGCCGTGGTACTGCTTTCGCCGCCGTGCTCTTTATAAGCCCAGTGCGCCGCAACCCCCATTTCCGCCATCTGGTCCATGTCTTCGGTACGAATTTGTACCTCAACCGGGACGCCGTGCGGGCCGATCATCGAGGTGTGCAAAGATTGATAGCCGTTCGCCTTTGGAATGGCAATGTAGTCTTTGACGCGGCCTGGACGCGGCTTGTAAAGGCTGTGCATCTGGCCTAGCACGCGATAGCAGGTGTCAGAATCATGGACAATCACGCGGAAGGCGTAGATATCCATAATCGAGTGAAAACGCTGCTCTTTGAGCACCATCTTGCAGTAGATGGAGTACAAATGCTTTTCGCGACCGCTAACGCGACAGGGTATTCCCGCTTCCTGCAAACGCCCTTCGATTTCGGAGAGGATTTTTTGAATCATCTCTTTACGGTTGCCGCGCGCTGCTTTAACTACCTCTTTAATAACGCGGTAGCGGTTAGGATACAGCGCCTCAAAGCCCAGCTCTTCGAGCTCGGTTTTGATGTGATGAATACCTAAACGGTGCGCCAGAGGGCTGTAGATTTCCAGCGTTTCGCGGGCGATGCGGCGGCGCTTATCCGGGCGCAATGAGCCCAGCGTGCGCATGTTGTGGGTGCGGTCAGCAAGCTTGATAAGGATGACGCGAATATCCTGCACCATCGCCATAATCATTTTGCGAAAGTTTTCGGCCTGAGCCTCTTTCTTGTCGCGAAACTTTAGCTTATCAAGTTTTGACACCCCCTCTACCAGTTCTGCAACGCTTTTGCCAAAAAGCTGCTCCATATCCTGATAGGTGGCGGGGGTATCTTCTATCACGTCGTGCAGCAGGGCAGCCATCAGCGTTTCATGGTCGAGCTTCATCTCGGCCAGGATACAGGCTACCGCTACCGGGTGCGTGATATAGGGTTCACCGCTTGAACGTGTCTGGCCCTCGTGAGCGTCACGTGCAACGAGATAAGCCTGCCGAAGGCGTTTGATTTGCTCTTCGGGCAGGTAGTTTTGAATCAGCTGATTCAGGCTTTCAAACAGATACAAGGGCGACCCGCTGTGTGATTAACGACGACCTTCAGCAATAGCGGTAACGGCTTGTAATTCAGCGGCTTCCTGCTCTTGCTGTTCCTGGCGCTCGCGAACGTCGAGGATCTTGTTGTTGATCAGACCTTCTTCGATTTCGCGCAGTGCGATAACGGTAGTTTTATCGTTTTCTTCCGGTACCAGCGGATCCTTTCCGCCTACCTGCATCTGACGAGCGCGACGCGCGGCGACCAGTACCAGGTCAAAACGGTTACCAATTTTCTCTACAGCGTCCTGAACAGTTACGCGTGCCATACTTAAAATGCTCCACAGGTGAAGAAATGACTGGGCATGATACTGAATGTGGGTTCAGTCTGCCAACAGTTTGGTGATTAAAGCGCCATGTCGCTGCTTTTGGCGGCTCATGCGCAGACGTTCGGCGCGAATAATAATTTTCAGATCGCTCAGCGCGGTATCAAAATCATCATTCACAATCAGGTAATCATATTCCGCGTAATGGCTCATTTCTGCAACTGCCTGTGCCATACGTTTCGCGATAACCTCTTCGCTATCCTGACCGCGGCCGCGCAGGCGACGATCAAGCTCATCTTTTGACGGCGGCAGAATAAAAATGCTGCGTGCGCCGGGCATTCTGTTGCGGATTTGCTGTGCGCCCTGCCAGTCGATATCAAGGAAGATGTCGACGCCGGTCGCCAGTACCTGCTCGATAGCTTCGCGCGAGGTGCCGTAATAGTTGCCAAAGACTTCTGCATGTTCAAGAAAAGCGTCTTCGCCAATCATCGTCCTGAATTCGTCGTGATTGACAAAGAAATAGTGTTCACCGTGCACTTCACCCGGGCGCGGAGCGCGTGTGGTATGCGAAACAGAAACCTGAGAGTCGTACAACGGTTGGGTTTTTAATAAAGCCTGAATCAGGCTGGATTTACCCGCGCCGCTAGGGGCGGAAACAATATAAAGCGTGCCTTGAGCCATGAGTGTCTTTTGTATGTGATGGTCGAAATAGAGCTTACATACGAGCCTATTATACACGCCGCCGCTGCGTGACGCAGTCCCTGTCACACTTTTTGCATTTTTTCTTTCATTTTGCTTGCCGTTTCCCTGATTTGTCCGGGCATTGCAGAAACAACATAGAAAACCTGGACGTCTGCTCGCAGCCTTAAAAATCCCCTATCGCCGATGAAAATACGCCTGCGGCACAATTCCCGGCGAATAAACAGGAGGGCATCGCGATGCAAAAGGGAATCCAGGCGCTGGTGCTGTGGATGCTGGTGGGATACGCGCAGGCAGCCTGCCCCGCGTGGCCGCAGGCGAGGGCCGAACAGGAAATGGAACGCCTCAGCCAGCAGATAACGGAATGGAAAAACGCCTACTGGCAGCAGGGGAACAGTGCGGTAAGCGATGAAGTCTATGACCAGCTGGCGGAGCGGCTGGCGTTCTGGCGGCGCTGCTTCACCGGCGAGGCTCCCGCTCACGATGCTCTTCCGCTGCTGAGGGGGGATGTCAGGCATCCGGTCGCGCACACCGGCGTGCGTAAACTGCCGGACCGCGCTGCGGTGGCGCGCTGGATGCGCGGTCAATCCGGCTTGTGGGTACAGCCTAAAGTCGATGGCGTCGCAGTGACTCTGGTCTATCGACAGGGGCGCCTGGTGCAGGCAATAAGCCGGGGGAATGGTCTTGCCGGAGAAGACTGGACGGCCAGGGTTTTACAGATCCCCTCCGTGCCTAAAGTCTCTGACGGTGCACTGGCCAATAGCGTTCTGCAGGGAGAACTGTTCCTGCTTCGCGCGGGGCATGTGCAAAAGCAGATGGGGGGCATGAACGCGCGCGCAAAGGTGGCCGGCATGATGATGCGCCAGCAGGCTGCGGCGGAACTTAATCAACTGGGCATCTTTATCTGGGCATGGCCCGATGGTCCGCAGGAGATGCAACAGCGGCTGGCGCTGCTGCGGCAGGGCGGCTTTGTTTACAGCGCGCGCTTTTCGCATCCTGTCGCGAATGCGCAGCAGGTGGAACAGTGGCGCCAGCGTTGGTTTACTTCGCCGCTGCCTTTTGCCAGCGATGGCGTAGTGGTGCGGCGGGGAAAAGAGTCAGCCGGGCGCTTCTGGGTACCGGGACAGGGTGATTGGGTTATCGCCTGGAAATATCCTCCTGCCTCACGGGTTATGGAGGTTCGCGGTATCAGCTTCAGCATCGGGCGTAGCGGTAAAATAGCGGTGGTGGCGCATCTGGAGCCGCAGCTGCTGGACGATAAGCGCGTGCAGCGGGTGAACGTCGGCTCGGTATCCCGCTGGTCCACTCTGGATATCGGTATTGGCGATCAGCTGCAAATCAGCCTTGCCGGGCAGGGAATTCCGCGCATCGATTCGGTCGTCTGGCGCACGGCGCAGCGTAATAAACCCCAGCCGCCGGCGGCACGGTACAATGCCTTAACCTGCTATTTCGCCACGCCAGAGTGCGCGGAGCAGTTTCTCTCGCGGCTGGTCTGGCTCTCATCCCGATCGATTCTCAACATTGACAGCGCGGGAGAGACGCTGTGGCGGACACTGCACGATGCCCGCGGCATGGAGCATCTCTTTTCATGGCTGGCTTTTACGCCGGAACAGCTGCAAGCCATACCAGGTATCTCCGCGCAGCGCGGGCAGCGGCTGTGGCATCAGTTCAATCTTGCGCGCGAACGGCCTTTTCTACGCTGGATCCAGGCGATGGGAGTCCCCATACCGAAGACGGCTTTTGTCAGACTGGAGGAGGACAGCTGGCGGCAGATGCAGGATCGAAACGAAGAGCAGTGGCAACGGCTGCCGGGCGTCGGGGCTGAAAGGGCGCGGCAGCTGGTGACGTTCTTACATCACCCGGATGTTGCCGCGCTGGCGAAGTGGCTGAGCGGGCAACGCATTCCGGGGTTCTGAAAGTATTAATGCGCGCTGTGGTTGTAGTTAAATACCGGCAGGCCCAGCTTCCAGCGCAGCGCCAGCATACGAGCAGTAAAGCCGAACAGCAGGGTGGAAATGACGACTACATCGTGACTGCTGACGTAATGCTGAAGCGCGATATATAAAATCGCGGCGGCGAACGATACTCCGGCGTACAGCTCTTTCTGGAACACCAGCGGGATACGCTTGCAGAACATATCACGCAGCACGCCGCCAAAGACGCCGGTGATGACCGCGGCAATGGAGGCGATTACCGGGCCCTGGCCCATATCCAGCGCGATCTGGGCGCCAATAATTGAGAACACCACCAGGCCGAGCGCATCAAGTACCAGAAACAGACGGCGCAGGTGCGGCATGACCGGCGCGGCAATCGTGGTGAGGACCGCAGCAATGGCAACAATAATGACGTACTCGGGGTGTTGTACCCAGCCAAGCGGATAGTGACCAAGCAGAATATCGCGCACCGAACCGCCTCCGAGGGCGGTCGCTGTCGCAATGATAATCACGCCAAACGTATCCATACGGCGGCGCCCGGCAGCCAGTGCGCCGGTCATGGCTTCCGCCGTGATCCCAATCAGATAAAGAATATGAAGCAGCATAAATCCCCCACGATGATGGCGGAAGGTTAACGATTTGTGCTCAGGATCACGACTGAGATTTTCTAAAGCATTCGCATTTAACCAGATTAAACTAATGCGAGATGTGCTTATATTGGCTTTATTTAATGGTTATTTAATTGCTGTTTCTTCATCCATTGATTAGAAAAAATAATGACTAAACCTTTTATGCACATCTATATTGAAAGCGGTATGAATACTTAATGTTTAACTCTGGGCCTTTATCCTTTTAGTTTCCTCCTTCAAGGTCTGAGAAAATGACTGCCGCCGCTGACAATAAAAACTATCTCATCCGCCTGCTTGCCGTTGTGCTGACGGGGATACTGGCCGGCCTGTCAGGCATGGTTCTGGCGCTGATTTTACACGCGATTCAGCACCAGGCTTTTGGCTACAGCCACGGCCAGCTCGTTGGCTCAGAGTCATTTTTACAGGGCGTCACGGATTCGTCCTGGCCGCGTCGGATCATGGCAATCGTCGCCGGCGGTGCAGTCGCCGGGTTCGGCTGGTGGCTGCTTGGGCGATATGGGCAGAAGCGGGTTTCAGTTGCGTCAGCGGTGGCCAATCCTTCCGTGCCAATGCCTGCGGGTACCACCACGATTCATGCCCTGTTGCAGATCGTCACCGTGGCGCTGGGCTCACCTCTTGGTCGCGAAGTCGCGCCGCGGGAAATGGGCGCGCTGGGGGCAGGGATGGTGGCGCGTAAGCTGGGTCTGCCGGAAGATGAAAGCCGAACGCTGATTGCCTGCGGCGCAGGTGCGGGACTGGCGGCGGTGTATAACGTCCCGCTGGCCGGCGCGTTATTCAGCCTTGAGGTGATGCTGCTGTCGTTTAGCTGGGAAAAAACGCTGGCGGCTATCATCACATCGGCGATTGCCGCGTGGACGGCTACCCTCGGCTTAGGCGATGAGTCGCAATACCATTTTACTTCCGACATCCTGCCGCATTCATTTCTCTGGTGGGCGATTATCTCTGGCCCCATTCTCGGCGCCGGGGCCTGGCTCTTTCGCAAAGCGACCAGTACCGCTCGTTCGCACGTCCAAAGCAACTGGCAGATGCCGGTTTTCTGTCTGCTGGCGTTTTCTCTGCTTGCCGCCCTCAGCCTCTATTTCCCCCAGCTTCCGGGAAACGGTAAAGGACCTATGCAGCTGGCTCTCAGCGATGAACTGGGTTTCCCCGGGGCGGCGATGCTGCTGGTGCTGAAGATGGTGGTGATTCTGGCGGTGCTACGCGGCGGTGCGGAAGGCGGCCTGCTGACGCCGGGGCTGGCGGTAGGCGGCTTGGCCAGCCTGCTGCTGTGTATGCTCTGGCAACAGCTGCTTCCCGGCGGAGATTACGGCAGTTTTGCGCTGGTTGGCGCGGCGGCGTTTCTCGCCGCATCCATGCAGATGCCGATAACGGCGGTGGCGCTGGTGATGGAATTCACCCATATGGATCACAGCTATCTGGCCCCCACGCTGCTGTGCGCGGCAGGGGCATTTTTAACCTGCCGGATATTGGATAAGAACGATTCCTTCTGAAACGCAGCGAAAATAAAAGGCCATGATTTACCATGACCTTTTGTTCAAAAACGATTTGCGGGGGCGAGTCATCGTTACTCGATATTTTGGATCTGCTCGCGCATTTGTTCGATTAGCACTTTCAGTTCAATGGCGGAGTTCGTCACTTCGGCATTAATCGATTTAGACGCCAGCGTGTTCGACTCGCGGTTGAACTCCTGCATCATAAAGTCGAGGCGGCGACCGACCGCTTCTTTCTTCTTCAGGATATTCCACGTCTCTTTCACATGCGCTTCCAGGCGATCCAGCTCCTCGGCAACGTCAATACGCTGCGCCATCAGCACCAGCTCCTGCTCAAGGCGGTTATTTTCCAGCTGCACTTCGGCGTCTTCCAGTTTGGAAACCAGACGCTCGCGCTGCCACTGTAAAATTTCCGGCATGTGGGCGCGTACTTTAGCCACTTCGGCGGTGACCCCGTCCAGGCGCTGCTCAATAAGCGCTTTCAACGCCTGGCCTTCGGTTTCACGGGCGACGATAAAGTCGTCCAGCGCGCCGTTCAACGCGCCCAGGATTTCGGCGGCAATGGCGTCCAGATCCTGCTCATGAGCCGACATTACGCCGGGCCAGCGCAGAATATCCACCGGATTAATTTCGCCCTCGTCGCTCTGCATTTTTACCCAGTTGGCGGCATTAACCAGCTGCTTTGCCAGCTTTTCGTTGAGAATCAGCTCGCCCTGTGCGCTCGGGTCCTGCTCAAAACGCAGGGTGCATTCGACTTTACCGCGGGTCAGACGGGAGCGAATACGTTCACGCACCACGGGCTCCAGGCTACGGAACTGCTCCGGCAGGCGGAAGTAAGTTTCCAGATATCGTTGGTTTACCGAGCGCAGTTCCCACGCGGCGCTACCCCATTCACCCTTGATTTCACGCCGGGCGTAGGCGGTCATACTGCGGATCATAGACGTTCCTGTTTTTAAAGGAGAGTGGGGTGGATTATAGCTTTCGCGACCTTATCAGGATAGGAATAAGCGCGCATTATCCGTATAATGCGCAGCCACATTCGTTTCAAGCCGGAGAACATCATGCGTCCAGCAGGCCGTAGCGCTAATCAAGTGCGTCCAGTAACCCTGACCCGTAACTACACAAAACACGCAGAAGGCTCCGTGCTGGTCGAATTTGGTGACACGAAAGTATTGTGCACCGCTTCTATTGATGAAGGCGTGCCGCGCTTTCTGAAAGGCCAGGGGCAGGGATGGATCACTGCCGAATACGGCATGCTGCCGCGTTCTACCCACACGCGTAACGCGCGTGAAGCCGCCAAAGGTAAACAGGGCGGCCGCACCATGGAAATCCAGCGCCTGATCGCGCGTGCGCTGCGCGCGGCAGTTGACCTGAAAGCGCTGGGCGAATTCACCATTACTCTGGACTGCGACGTGCTGCAGGCCGACGGCGGCACCCGTACCGCATCGATTACCGGAGCCTGCGTGGCGCTGGCGGATGCGCTGAATAAGCTGGTTGCGGCCGGTAAGCTGAAAACTAACCCGATGAAAGGAATGGTGGCGGCAGTCTCCGTAGGGATCGTGAATGGCGAAGCGATTTGCGATCTGGAATACGTTGAGGATTCCGCGGCGGAAACCGATATGAACGTGGTGATGACCGAAGATGGTCGCATCATTGAGGTGCAGGGTACGGCAGAAGGCGAACCGTTCACCCATGAAGAGCTCCTTACCCTGCTGGCATTGGCCCGAGGGGGCATCGAATCCATTGTCACGACGCAGAAGGCGGCGTTGCAAAACTAGTTTTTAAGGCGACTGAGAAGTCGCCTTTTTTTTGTCCGTAGAAAAGTAAGATGAGGAGCGAATCCATGAAACCGTATCAGCGCCAGTTTATTGAGTTTGCGCTTAACAAGCAGGTACTTAAGTTTGGCGAGTTTACGCTGAAATCCGGGCGCAAGAGTCCCTATTTCTTCAACGCCGGCCTGTTTAATACCGGGCGCGATCTGGCACTGTTAGGCCGTTTTTATGCCGAAGCGCTGGTGGATTCCGGGATTGATTTTGACCTGCTGTTTGGCCCGGCCTACAAAGGCATCCCTATCGCCACTACCACGGCGGTAGCGCTGGCGGAACATCATGACCGCGATCTGCCTTACTGCTTTAACCGCAAAGAGGCAAAGACCCACGGCGAAGGTGGAAATCTGGTGGGGAGCGCGCTGCAGGGCCGCGTGATGCTGGTAGATGATGTTATCACCGCAGGCACCGCGATTCGGGAATCGATGGAAATTATTCAGGCCAACGGCGCCGAGTTAGCCGGCGTACTGATCTCTCTGGATCGTCAGGAACGCGGACGCGGTGAAATCTCAGCGATTCAGGAAGTTGAGCGCGACTACAGCTGTAAAGTGATTTCCATCGTGACGCTGAAAGACCTGATCAGCTATCTGGAAGAGAAGCCGGAAATGGCTGAACATCTGGCAGCCGTTCGCGCCTATCGCGAAGCGTACGGGGTGTAAATATCAGCCCGGCCGGCAACGTCCGCCGGGCATATTTTCAGACCAGCTTTGCGCCTTGCGCATTGACGTAGAGCGAATAGATGGACGTGCTGGATGCCATAAACAGGCGGTTGCGCTGTTCACCGCCGAAGCACAGGTTGGCGCAGCGTTCCGGTAACTGAATAATACCGATGTTTTTCCCCTGCGGATTGAAGACGCGGACGCCGTCCAGCTCTTCGCTGCCCGTACCCCACCCGCACCACAGGTTCCCGTCCATGTCGCAGGCGATGCCGTCAGCGGTTCCGTTACCGCAGTCAATATGCACTCTTTTGTTTTTCAATGTGTTATCGACAACATCCCACGCCAGGATAAGCCGGTTTGGGGTAGCGCGGCTTTCCACCACGTAGAGCGTTTTTTCATCGGCGGAAAAACAGAGGCCGTTTGGCCCCTTGACGTCGCCCAGCACGACGCTCAGTTTACGGCTCTCCGGGTCCAGTCGATAAACGTTTTGCGGCAGCTGCGGCGTGGCCTTATGACCTTCATAGAATCCGCTGATACCGAAAGGCGGATCGGTGAACCAGATGCTGCCGTCTGACCTCACGACGATGTCGTTTGGCGAGTTCAGCGGTTTGCCTTCGAAGTTATCCGCCAGTACGGTGATGCTACCGTCATATTCAGTGCGGGTAATTCGTCGGGTATCGTGTTCGCAGCTGATGAGCCGTCCCTGCCGATCGCGGGCGTGGCCGTTCGCGTAGTTTGCCGGTTGGCGAAATACGCTGGTAGCGCCGGTGGCCTCATCCCAGCGCATAATGACGTTGTCAGGAATATCGCTCCAGAGCAGCATGCGCGTATCGCCAAACCATACCGGCCCTTCCGCCCAACGAAAGCCGGTGGCGATCTGCTCCACTTTTGCGCTGGCAAGCATATAGCGGCGAAAGCTATCATCCACCGCCATAATACGCGGATCGGGATAACGTGCAGATGGCGCCCAGGCCGCGAAGCTTTTTTGACTAAGCACGAGTGATGCGGTTGCCAGACCGCCCAGTTTGAGCAATTCCCGTCGTGATGTCGCCATCAGCCCTCTCCTTATCCATTGCAAAGATACAATCAAAGGATGGTATGAGAGAGCGAGAGCCGAAAACATCTGGCAGTTCTACGAATTGTTCTGGGCGTTATGCCAGAATAATCAAAAAAGAGAGATGCAGCCTTTCGGGCTGCATAGAGACAGGAGAGGGTTACTTCAGCTGGGCGGCGACCAGCGGCCAGCGGGCGTCAAAATCGTCCGTCGGGCGATATTTAAACTCGCTGCGTACAAAGCGCGACAGCATCCCTTCGCAGAATGCCAACAGCTGGCTGGCCAGCAGGGCTTCATCGACGGAGTAGCCTTCACCTTCACGCATTTTCTTTTCACGCATCACTTGACGCAGCTGGACTTCAATACGCTCGAAAAGCTGGTTTATGCGATCCTGAAGCCGGTCCTGTTCAAACATCAGCGCGTGGCCGGTCAGAATTCTTGTCAGCCCAGGATTACGCTCGCCAAACCCCAGAATCAACAACACAATCAGACGCAGGCGCGCGGTGGTGTCTTTTTCATCTTTTAAAATCAAATTGATGCGCGTAATCAGGCTGTCTTCGATAAACTCAATCAGGCTATCAAACATGCGGGTCTTGCTCGGGAAATGCCGATACAGAGCCGCTTCGGATACGCCAACGGAGGCCGCCAGCTTCGCCGTGGTGATACGCTGACTCCCGTCGCTGGATTCGAGCATTAGCGCCAGAGATTGAAGTATTTCTTCGCGACGATTCCTTTTCGCAGTTTGTTTTTCTGCCATGTTTTAAAATACCCCTGAAAAAAAGCACTTGTCAGGCAGGCATCCACAAAGCGACCGCAAGCTGTTGCCTGCGGTGATGTTATTGCATTAGTGCGCTTTGCGATGCAGGTTCCACTTCATCTTTGGGGCTGCCCGTTTATCGGCGACGCCCCGAAGATTTTTGTCTATTACCGGGCTTTTATTTACGCCCTGAGTGACCGAAGCCGCCTTCGCCGCGATCGGTGGCGTCAAACTCTTCCACCAGGTTAAATTCCGCCTGTACAACGGGCACGAACACCATTTGCGCGAGACGCTCGCCGGGTTCGATGGTGAAGCTCTGCTGACCGCGGTTCCAGACGGAAACCATCAGCTGACCCTGATAGTCGGAATCAATCAGGCCGACCAGGTTACCCAGGACGACGCCGTGTTTATGACCCAGCCCGGAGCGCGGGAGAATCACTGCTGCCAGAGACGGATCGGCAATATGAATCGCCAGGCCAGTTGGCACGAGGAGCGTAGCGCCAGGCGCCAGCTCTACGGCGTCATCGAGACAGGCTCGCAGGTCAAGTCCGGCGGAACCGGAGGTGGCATAGGTCGGCAGCGGAAATTGCTGACCAACGCGCGGGTCCAGAATCTTAACGTCGATTTTTTTCATCATAACGGGTCACGATCTCGTCGAGTAATAATTGGCCCAGGAGTTCCTTGCGCTCAAGTGGTAAGCGCTTATCTCCCTCCTGCCAGAAAAGGTGTAATGCATTGCTGTCGCTGTTAAATCCCTGATTTGGCTGTGAAACATCATTAGCGCAGATCAGATCAAGATTTTTGCGGGCTCGCTTTTGCCGTGCGTATTCTTCCACATTATTCGTTTCGGCGGCAAACCCAACGACGTAAGGGCGGTTGGCCTTAAGCGCGGCGACCCCTGCGACGATATCCGGATTTTTAACCATTTTCAGGGTGAGTTCATCACCTTGTTTTTTGATTTTTTCTTCGGCAATGGTGACCGCACGGTAGTCGGCGACCGCCGCGCAGCCAATAAAAATATGCTGCCGTGAGGCGCCGTTTTGCACCACGGCTTCCATTTCCAGCGCCGTGGTGACATCAATTCTTTGTACAAACGGCGGCGTAGGTAGAGAAACCGGGCCGCTTACCAGCGTGACGTTTGCCCCGCGACGCGCGGCGGCGGCGGCAATCGCGAAGCCCATCTTACCAGAACTGTGGTTAGTGATATAACGCACCGGATCCAGCGGCTCGCGGGTTGGGCCCGCGGTAATCATGATGTTGAGATGTTGCAAATCTTTGACAGGAGAGAAGTGCTGCGCGGCCATATCCACAATGGTCAGCGGGTCCAGCATCCGCCCCGGCCCAACATCGCCGCAGGCCTGGCTGCCGCTGTCCGGGCCCCAGACCAGCAAACCGCGCGAGGCAATCACCTCAAGATTATGCTGGGTGGCGGCGGCGCGATACATTTGCTGATTCATGGCGGGCACGACCGCGACGGGCGACGGCGTCGCCAGGCAAATCGTCGAGACGAGATCGTTAGCCATGCCTGCCGCGACTCGGGCGATTAAATCGGCGGTCGCCGGAGCGAGAATAACCAGATCGGCCCATTTCCCCAGCTCAATGTGGCCCATTGCGGCTTCGGCGGCCGGGTCGAGCAGGCTGTCGGAAACCGGATAACCCGATACCGCCTGTAAACTTAATGGCGTAATGAAGGCTTTAGCGGCTTCCGTCATGGCGACGCGGACATCCGCACCGCGGTCGCGCAGGCGGCGCACCAGTTCCGGCGTTTTATAGGCAGCAATGCCGCCGCTCACGCCGAGAACGATCTTTTTACCAGCCAGACTCATCATGATTTTTTCCTGTTGCGGTACACCAGAATTCGCGCATCTTATCACAATCCTCACGGCATCGTGTGCCTGGTGGCGATCCACTTTGCGAGGCGCTACGCAGGGATAAAACTTGCCTGTCGGCGGCGCAAAAAGGCTGTGTCAGGATAGCGGGGAGTGGGAAGGAGAGGCCGCGATGGAGATACAGGAAACCCTCATGCCGAGGGAAAAGATGCAGCGTTACGGTATCGAAGTTTTATCGGATATCGAGCTGTTAGCGCTGTTTTTACGTACTGGTACGCGCACGCAGGACGTGATGACATTTTCGCGAGAGCTGCTGCAGCGATTTGGCTCGCTGTACGGCCTGCTTTCGGCGGAAGAGTCACAGTTCGCTGAGATTGAAGGCATTGGTCTGGCGAAATATGCGCAGCTAAAAGGGATTGCTGAACTGGCGCGACGCTATTTCAGCCTGCGGATGACGGAAGAGCCCTCATTGGTCACCCCGTCGATGACGCGGGAGTTTCTGCAAAGCCAGCTGGCCGACGAAGAGCGCGAGATCTTCATGGTGATCTTTTTAGACAATCAGAACCGGGTATTGAAACATAGCCGACTTTTTTCTGGTACTCTTAGCCACGTTGAGGTGCATCCGCGAGAAATCGTACGCGAAGCCATCAAAGTGAACGCCGCCGCGGTGATCCTGGCACATAATCATCCATCCGGAAGTCCTGAGCCGAGTAAGGCCGACAGATTGATTACCGAAAGAGTGATAAAATGTTGTCGATTCATGGATATACGTGTGCTCGATCACCTTGTTATCGGCCGCGGAGCGTACGTATCTTTTGCTGAACGCGGCTGGATTTAGCCCCGATCATGCGATCCATCGGGATCTTTGTCTGTTCGGGACTTGAGCACATCGCAGAGTCAGCGTATACTACGCCACCTTTGAGAATCTCGGGTTTGGCATTTGGGCCTGGCAATCGAGAGTTCAATAGAACTATGCGATGACCGGGCTGTAAAGCCTGACGAGGCGCCAATACCCCATACGAAGCTCGAGCTAATTTGATTTTTGGAGAATAGACATGTCCCGAGTCTGCCAAGTTACTGGCAAGCGTCCGGTGACCGGTAACAACCGTTCCCACGCACTGAACGCGACTAAACGCCGTTTCCTGCCGAACCTGCACTCTCACCGTTTCTGGGTTGAGAGCGAGAAGCGTTTTGTCACCCTGCGCGTATCTGCTAAAGGTATGCGTGTTATTGATAAGAAAGGCATTGATACAGTTCTGTCCGAACTGCGTGCCCGTGGCGAAAAGTACTAAGTACTTAGAGGAAATAAATCATGGCTAAAGGTATTCGTGAGAAAATCAAGCTGGTTTCTTCTGCTGGTACTGGTCACTTCTATACCACCACGAAGAACAAGCGTACTAAGCCGGAAAAACTGGAACTGAAAAAGTTCGATCCAGTTGTCCGTCAGCACGTTTTATACAAAGAAGCTAAAATCAAATAATTTTAGGTTCCTTGTAAAGAAAAACCCCGCCTCGGCGGGGTTTTTTGTTATTAAAACGACGCCACCGTCGGCGCTGGCGGGAGTTTAGCCCTCCTGTGGCAGGCGGAAGAGCAAGCTGAACAATAATTGCCCTGAACCTCGTCGCTGAACGCGGTAAGATAGAGCATCCAGCCGTTTTTGTTCGAGAAAAGAATGCCTGAATTACCTGAAGTAGAAACCAGCCGCCGCGGCATTGAGCCTCACCTGGTTGGTGCGACCATCCTGCACGCCATTGTGCGCAACGGGCGCCTGCGCTGGCCGGTTTCCGAAGAGATCTATCGCCTGAGCGACGTTCCTGTGCTCAGCGTGCGCCGCCGCGCTAAATATCTGCTGCTCGAACTGCCCGACGGCTGGATTATCGTCCATCTCGGCATGTCGGGAAGCCTGCGTATCCTCAGCGGAGATCTGCCGGCGGAAAAACACGACCATGTGGACCTGGTGATGAGTAACGGCAAGGTCCTGCGCTATACCGATCCGCGACGCTTTGGCGCCTGGCTGTGGACTAAAGAGCTGGAAGGGCATCCGGTGCTGGCGCATCTGGGGCCGGAGCCGCTGAGCGATGAGTTCAACGCCGATTATCTCCAGCAGAAATGCGCGAAGAAGAAAACTGCGATCAAGCCCTGGCTAATGGATAACAAGCTGGTGGTCGGCGTGGGTAATATCTACGCCAGCGAATCGCTATTTTCGGCGGGTATTCACCCCGACAGGCTGGCCTCTTCGCTGTCGCGCGAGGAGTGCGAACAGCTGGTGAAAGTGATTAAGCTGGTCCTGCTGCGCTCCATTGAACAGGGTGGGACGACGCTGAAAGATTTCCTGCAAAGCGACGGTAAACCGGGTTATTTTGCCCAGGAGCTGCAGGTGTATGGCCGCAAGGGCGAGCCGTGCCGCATTTGCGGGACGCCGGTTATCGGCAGTAAACACGCCCAGCGGGCGACGTTTTATTGTCGCCAGTGCCAGAAATAATATGCGGTGGTTGCGGTGAACCCGGCTCGCGCTGCGCTTAGCTGGGCTACGCGTCCGTGCGATTTGATTGGGTAGCCCGGACAGATGCGCAGCATCGCCTGCGGGAAGAGACCCGATGGCGCAGGATTACAGCTTCTTCAGCAGCGCCTGGTGAACGTTTGCCGGCAGAAAGTGGGAGACGTCGCCCTGGTGGCGCGCCACTTCTTTTACCAGCGAAGAGGAGATAAACGACCACTCTTTGCACGGCATCAGAAACACGCTCTCCAGCGTCGGCATTAAATGACGGTTCATATGGGCCAGCTGCATCTCATATTCAAAATCCGCCACCGCCCGCAGGCCGCGAATTAAAATGTTCGCCTGCTGCGCGCGGGCAAAATTGGCCATTAAATCGCTGAAGCCAATAACCTCAACGTTGACCAGATGCGCCGTTGCCTGGGTGGCCAGCGCGATACGCTCGTCGAGAGTGAACATCGGCTTTTTGCTCGGGCTGGCGGCGATAGCCAACAGCACCTTATCGAACATGCTGGCCGCGCGAGTGACGATATCGATATGGCCGTTGGTGATAGGGTCGAAGGTTCCCGGATAGATCGCTTTTGTGCTCATAATGACACTTTCTCCGAGTAGCCGCGGCTCAGGGCCCACAGCTCGGTGTATTTATTAAACGTGTATTGCGCGTTGACCACCGCCAGTAGCCAGCCTTGTTTCCCATCCAGAATGCCGCCGCGCAGCAGCAGCGTTTTCACAAAGGCGCCCAGCGTATGGCCGAAGATAGCGGCCAGCGAGGTCTTTTTGCCTCTCTGATGGCGCTCCTGCGCCCAGGCGGCGGCGTAGGCCAGCTGCTTTTGCTGAAAGCCGGAGAAATCACGGCAGGTCAGATGCAGCAGATCGCCCGCGAGCTCGATAACCGGCGCGCCTCGGGCATCGAGAGATTCGTGGACCAGATTATCGTTATAGCGGTAGCGGCCGCGTTCGTACAAGCGCATCACGCGATCGGGATACCAGCCGCTGTGGCGCATAAAGCGGCCAAGAAAATAGTTGCGCCGGGCAATGCTGTATATTGCGCCGGTTTGCGGCGCGGCCAGCACGCTGCGGATAGACTGCGCAAGCTCCGGAGTGACGCGCTCGTCGGTATCGATCATCAGCACGTAATCGCCGGTGGCGTAGTCCTGGGCGCGCTGGCGTTGAATACCGTAGCCCTGCCAGTCGCGATTGACGTGCACCTGAACGCCCATGCTGCGGGCTAATTCGACGGTGTTGTCGCTGCTGCCGGAATCCAGCAGCACTATCTCATCGGCCCAGCTTACCGACGCCAGACAATCAGGCAGCAGATCCGCCGCGTTTTTGGCGATCATCACGACCGAGAGTCGAGGCGACATTAGTGGCTCCGCTGCGGCAGATAGGGTTGGAGTAACTGTAGCAGGCGGGAGAGGGCGCCCTGGTTTTGATGCAGGACTTCCACCGCGTGACGACCATACCACAGACGGTAATCTTCATCGGTCAGCAGGTTTGACACCTCCGTCACCAGCGAGTCGGCGTCGGTGACGGTAATCAGTCCATCGTCCTGCTGCAGCTTGGCGCAGATATCTTTGAAGTTAAAGGTGTGCGGGCCCATCAGTACCGGTATCGCATGAGCAGCGGGCTCCAGCGGGTTATGACCGCCGCGCTCCACCAGGCTACCGCCGACAAACGCGAGGTCGGCAATGCCGTACAGCAGCATCAGCTCACCCATGGTATCGCCAATCACCACCTGGGTACTGTTCGACGGGATTTCGCCGGTACTGCGCAGGGTGTAGCTCATTCCCGCTTTCTGCACCATCTCGCGGGCGTCGCCGAAGCGCTCCGGGTGGCGCGGGACAAGGATCAGCAGCAGGTTGGGGAAGCGCTCCAGCAGCTTTTTATGCGCCTGAAGAATGATTTGCTCTTCGCCGTCGTGGGTGCTGGTGGCAATCCATACCTGGCGGTGCGGCGCCCACTGGCGACGCAGGGTGATAGCGCGAGCGGCCAGCTCCGGCGTGACTGAAATATCAAACTTCAGGCTGCCGGTGACCGCCAGTTGATTGCGTTTCAGGCCAAGGGCGATAAAGCGGCTGGCGTCTTCTTCATTCTGTGCGGCGATAAGGGTAATGCGGCTCAGCAGCCGACGCATAAATTTGCCCAGTTTGGCATAGCCTTTCGCCGAGCGTTCGGACAGCCGGGCGTTGGCGATAACCAGCGGAATTTTGCGTTTATGCAGCGTGGCGACCATGTTCGGCCACAGTTCGGTTTCCATGACGATAACCAGCTTTGGCTGAACGGTATTGAAGAAGCGGTTCATTGCGCCGGGAAGATCGTAAGGCAGATAGACGTGATGGACGTCTTTACCGAAAGCGGACATCGCGCGTTCGGAGCCGGTTGGCGTCATGGTCGTGACGGTGATCGGCAGATAGGGGTAGCGGTGGCGTAGCGCGCGCACCAGCGGGATAGCCGCCAGCGTTTCACCTACGGAAACGGAATGCAGCAGGATGCCACCCGGTTCTACCTTGTTCTGGCAGAAGCCATAACGTTCCTTCCAGCGTTTACGATAGGCAGGGGCCTTACGGCTGCGTAACAGCAGTCGCAGCCACACCAGCGGCTGAATGAGGTAAAGTAGGGCGGTATAAAGCAATTCCAAGCGATTTATCCGTATTTATGTTTTTGCGGGCAAATTCTAAGCATTTAACCCGCGTAAAGCTATCTCTTTGGCGGAAACTAAGGGATTCAGTATTAAGCCGCGTCGCGATAGCGCTTGATGCGCAGATAGCGGCGTCCAAGACGCCAGCGTAGACGGAACGTATGGGCATTTTTCCAGATCAGGCTCCAGATACCGCGGTCAAAGAACTCTTTAATGATAATATGCTTTTTTGACTCATCTTTCATGCTATCGAAGGTATGAATAATTCCCAGCCCCTCTTTAGCGATCTGCCAGCGGCAGGCGGAAATATTGCGAACCTTGTCCGGATAGCGCTGGTTGATGGCGTCCAGCATCTCAAGAATCTTCATATAGTGGCGCGCTGAGCGCATCAGCGTATCGTCATTGTCCGGCTTATGCGACACCGATTCCGAATGGATGTAGTAATCGTAGAACTGCTCGCTGGTGTACTGCACGCGTTCTGCCGCCAGCAGCACTTCCGTGGTCCAGGGAATATCCTGATGACGCAGGCCCGGCTCAAAATGGAAGCGGTGATCCGCGATAAACTCGCGGCGGTAAATATTGAGCCAGGTGACATGCAGGAACTTACGAGAATCCAGCGCCTGTTTTAACCAGACGTGGCCGGGCAAAACGCCGGTCGACTGTAGCCGGTCCAGCGGGAAAATAGGATGGATATCTTTTTTCGTCTCGTAGACGTAGCGGCCGTTGCAGGTGGCGACGTCAAGATTGCCCTTTTCCGCCATTTCCAGAAGCGTACGGTACATGCCCGGGTAAAGCTTATCGTCGATATCCGGAAAGGTCAGGTATTTACCGGTCGCCGCGGCGAGCCCGGTATTGCGCGCCACCGACACGCCCTGGTTTTCCTGTTCCAGTACGAGCACGTTTTGCAGGCGCTCTTTCCACTGGTCGATAACCGCAAGGCTACCGTCCGTCGACCCGTCGTTCACCAGGATCAGTTCATAGCTTTCCAGCTGCTGTTGCTCAAGGCACTCAAAGAATTGCGCAAGGAATTTTTCGCCGTTATAGACGGCGGCTACGATGCTTAGTAAAGGCGTTTGACTCATAAATCATTCGATCCTGGTTGAATAACGGCGTCAGGCGCTGCGCAGCTGACGATACTGCTGACAAATCGATGCCACGCTGAATTTCTCCAGCGCCGAGGCGTCGATGGCAGGGGGGCTATGGTAAATGCTTTGCATCGTATGAGCCAGCGCCGGGCTGTTGAGATCGGCCAGGCCGAGCGACAGCTCGCCGGTGAGGATCTCGGTCACGCCGCCCGGGCAGCGGGTGCTGGCGACCGGCGTATCCAGCAGCAGCGCTTCAACCACCACGTTGCCAAAACCTTCGCTATCGGAACTCAGGACCAGCATCCGCGCGCCTTTGATCCACGGCAGCGGATTTTTCTGGAAGCCTTTAAACAGGACGCGATCGGCAACCTGTAGCTGCTGCGCCAGCTGGCGCAGGCGCTGCTCTTGTTCCGGTTTTCCCTGTCCCAGCAGCACCAGCGGCGCATCGATACCGCTTTGCGCATACGCCTCAATCAGGCGGTCGTGGCGTTTACCGGGATGAAAGCGGCCCACGTGAATAATATAGTCGCCGTCGGGTCGCTGGCTGGGCTCTTCAGCCGCTGCGCGCAGCGCGGCGATATCAAACGGGTTATAGATGGTTTTCAGCTGGGCCGGGCGAATGGCGAACTGCTCGACCAGATCTTGACCTACCGCATCGGAGACGGTGACGACGTTGCGTCCCTGGTAAACGCGTCCGATCTTCTGCTGCTTCAGCCAGCGGTCAAAACCGGTGCGATGGCCGAGATAGGAAGTAGAGAATACGCCGTGCAGGCAATACCAGACGTTTCGCCCGTTCAGCAGGCGGCTGCGGGAGACAATGCGGTCAGTTTTATGCAGATTCGAGAGCACCAGATCGAAGCGGCCCTGCCGTTCTGCGCTATCGATGGCCGCATCAAGCTGGCGCGCGCGCCGGGAGAGTTCCGTCAGTTTGCGCCACGGTTTGCGGCAGCGGTCGGCGATGACCTGATAATCCAGTCCTTCCGGCAGCGGATAATCGCAGACGTCGCGCAGGGAAAAAAGCGATACCTTTTCCCCCTGGCTGAGAAAGTGCGCCGCCAGCGTCAGCACGACTTTTTCCGCGCCGCCGCCGGGCAGGCCGTCGATAACAAACAATATGCGCATCTTTATTTCACCAAATCCTGATAAAGGGAGAGCAGCTGCGCCGAGAGGCGTTCGCTGGTGCAGGCCATGATGCGCTCGCGGGCGCGTTCGCCTTCCGCGGAGCCTAACGCCCGGGCGGGAAGGGCGCTAACCGACTCCTGCAGGGCCGGGATATCCAGCGCATCGCAAACGTAGCCATTGCTGCCCTGAACAATAAACTCCGCGCCGCCGCAGCCGGTAGTGGTAATGACCGGCAGGCCGCAGGCCATCGCTTCGAGAATAACGTTGGGAAACGGGTCGTACAGCGTCGGCAGCAGCAGGCCGTCGGCCATCTGATAGAACGGCAGGGTTTCCGACTGCATGCCGAAAAAGCGCACCCGCTCCTCGCAGTTCAGCGTTTTCGCCAGCTGCTGATAACGACTTTGCTCTTTATCTTTGCCCACTACCAGCAGGTAGCGGTTGGTCGGCGCGATGGCGCGGATCGCCGCATCCAGCCCCTTGCGCTCAAAGCCGGAGCCGACGTAAATCAGGCAGGTCGCCTGGAGCGGCAGATTCCATTTGGTACGCAGTGCGACAAAGGCCGCTTCCGTCGGCGGCAGAAAACGCTGGTTATCGATGGCGTTATAGATAACGTGGATTTTTTCCGCCGGCAGGCCGAAGTCTGCAATAATCTCGCGTTTAATCATCTCCGCGTTGCAGATAACGCCGCGCAGGTGCGAGTCCTGGTACATTTCGCGCTCGGCCTGCATTACATAGCGATGGTAGCGATCGGCAAACAGCAGGCGGCTTTTCCAGCCGGGCAAAATGCGCGAGCGCTGCTGCAGCCAGCGGCGGTGTACGCCGTCTCCGGCGCGGTACAGGTCGCAGCCGGGGATACGCTCATGGCTTTGCACCAGATCGAAGGCTTCGCGCTGCCACAGCTGGCGGGCGGCGTCGGCAAACCCACGCTCGCGGCTGATCCGCCCCCATTTACGCGGATTGCAGATGTGGATGTTCCACTCGGGCTTCACCGGCCCCTGCCACTCGCGGGTGATGACGTTCAGCTCAAGGTCGCTGTCGTCGAGGGCCTCCAGCGCGCGGGAGACAAATCGTTCCGCGCCGCCGTCCGGGCGATACTTCTGGCGTACCAGAGCCAGCCTGAATTTACTCATGCCAGTACCTTTTTCGCCGCCGCGATAACCGCGTCGGTGGGGATTAAATCGAGATAGCGTTCCTCGGTGTTGGTATCTATGTCGTCAGGATCGGGAATCGAGCCGAAATCACCCGCCCAAATTACCTCACCCTGCGCCTGCCATGGACGCCAGAAAGTGAGCTTGGAGGGGCCGAATAGCGCCACCAGCGGTGTGCCCAGCGCGGCGGCCATATGCATCGGCACGGAGTCGACGCCGATAAACAGGCGGGCATGGTCGATGAGAGACGCCAGCTGGCGCAGGGTGAGCTGCCCGGCGAGGGAGTACAGGCGAGCATTGGGACAGCCCGTCATAATCGCGTCGATCATCTGCTTCTCTTTGGCGTCGGGGCCGGAGGTCAGCACGACCGGATAGCCTGCCTCAGAAAGGGCGTTTATCAGGGCGCTCATCCGCGCTTCGCGCCAGCATTTAAAGAACCAGCGGGAGGTCGGCTGAATGACGATATAGTTGTCCTGAAATCCTTCCGGCAGCAGCGCGCGGCTGGCGAGCCAGTCCTGTTCGCTGTAGCCCATCGTTGCCGGCGCATCATCAATATCCAGCCCAAGCGGCGCCAGAATCGACAGATTCTGCTGTACGGTATGCTGCTGGTTGTGCAGCTCGGTTGAGGCGAGGGCGGTATGGCAAAAACGCCAGGCCGGATGACGACGCTTCGGAAAGTCAAAGCCGATGCGGGTGGTCGCCCCGGTCAGTTTAGTGATAATCGCGCTGGGCCACTGATCGGCAAGATTGAGCACCATATCGTAGCGCTGCTGGCGGAGCGTACGGATCAGCTGCCATTCCATCTTGAGCTGATGGCCGGTGCCCTGTTTTTTCCAGCGCCGATCGATACCATAAATATGGCGGATCTCAGTATTCGCTGCGAGCATATCCCGGGTTTCTTCATAAAGCAGCACATCCACGCAGGCGGCGGGGTATTGCTGTTTTAGCGCGTGAATAAGCGGCGTTATCAATAACATATCGCCATGATGGCGAAGCTTAATAACCAGGATTCGCGCCGGGTTCACGCGGCCGGAAGTGCGGGTTTCAGGCGTCATTCTCTGTTCTTCATTCAGGGTCAGGGCTCCGATTCTAGGGGATCAGATAGATTGAGAGAAGCCTTGTCTTGCTCTACCATGACCCGATACGTATGGCCTGAGGACGTTTTCGTGCACAAACCCGCATTTCTCATCACGATTGATACAGAGGGCGATAACCTCTGGCAAAAACATGACAGCATCACCACCGAGAATGCGCGCTATTTACCGCGTTTTCAGCAGCTTTGCGAAAAGTATGGCTTCAAACCGGTTTATTTGACCAACTATGAAATGGCCATCGACCCGGTTTATATCGAATTCGCCAAAGATGTGATTGCCCGGGGGACGGCGGAAATCGGCATGCATCTGCATGCCTGGAACAGCCCACCGACCGACCCGCTTACCGATGACGACTGGCGGCATAAACCGTATCTGATCGAGTACAGCGATGCGGCGATGCGTGCCAAAGTCGACTATATGACCCGTCTGCTGGAGGATACCTTCCAGACTAAAATGGTCAGCCATCGCGCCGGACGCTGGGCGTTTGACGAGCGCTACGCGCGTCTGCTGGTGGAGTATGGCTATCTGGTCGATTGCTCGGTTACTCCCAGGGTGAACTGGAAAACGGCGAAAGGCGCGCCGCAGGGCGACGGCGGTACCGATTATCGTCACTTCCCGCAGCACGCCTACTTTCTCGACGAGAACGATATTCGTCGTGAAGGCCAGTCGCCGCTGCTGGAAGTGCCAATGAGCATTCAGTACAAGCATTCTGCGTGGATGAATAGCCTGAAGCAGGGTTACGATCGCCTGCGCGGCAAAGTCCGCTCGCCGTCGGTACACTGGCTGCGTCCGATGGGCGGCAACGTGGAGACGATGAAAAAAGTGGTCGAACAAACGTTGACTCAGGGTAATGACTACGTCGAATATATGCTCCACTCTTCTGAGTATATGCCTGGCGGCAGCCCGACGTTTAAAAACGAGCAGGATATTGAGCGCTTATATGCCGATCTGGACGCTTTTTTCAGCTGGCTGGCACCGCAGGTGAAGGGAATGACGTTGGCGGAATATTACCAACAGAAACGCGCACAGCGATAAAAGATCACAACCAGGTACCGTATGCGTATCGTGAAGCAGTTCACGCGGAAGAAAAATGCCTTCTTCCGCGAAATTAAATTTAATTTAATTAACTATCGTTACAGAAATAAAAGCGCACGCCAGCCTTTTAATCCCGCGAAGATTCAGCATGTTTTATTATTGCGCCTGGATGACAAAGTCGGGGATATGGTCGTGACGACCGGCTGCGCAAAGCTTTTGGCCGACCGGGGCTATAAGGTGTCTGTTCTTACTGGGTCTGTCTGTAAACAGATGCTTGCCGGTGCGGATTTTCTTGAGCAGGTCTATTTATATCAGCCGCGGATGCCCTTAAATGCGCTGCGTGCGGTGGGATTTGACGCGGTCGTTGATTTTGATGATGTTAAAACCTACGAACGTTTTAAACTACTCTCTGATTTGCGGCCTGGCTGCGTTATTGGTTTTAATAAACAAGAATATAAGCTTTACGATCACTCCATTCCTTTTTTTGACAGCGCCAGGCATATTTCCGCCCGCTACAAAGAAGTGGCCAGGCTATTTGGCATAGAACACGATCGTTACCACTATCATCTGCCCGGCGATCTTCACGAACGGGAAAGGGTTAAGCTTTTACTTAATCAGGAAAAAGCGCGCGCGCTCTGTATTGCGATCAACCCGTTTACCGCTTCAACGGATAAAGACTTTTGTCATCACCAGGTGGCGACTCTGATTGACCGCCTGCATACGCTTCCGTATGCCGTGAGGGTCGTCATGGTTGGGCATAGCGAAAAAATTCGCCAGCTAAATCTGGATAAAGCGCTATATCTGCCTGATAGCAATATTAATTCAGCGGTAGAGATCGTTCGCCAGTGCGATCTGGTGATTACGGCGGATACCGCCATCGTGCATATTGCCCGCGCATTCGACAAGCCCATGGTGGCGGTTTACAACAAACGTAAGCTCAAAGATACCGGTTTGCCGGGCTATACTATTTGGGCGCCGGGTTATGACAAGGCCAGACAGATTGTCTGTGAAGAGACCCACGTCGCCGACATGACGATTGACGCCGTCTGGCCGGTGATTAAAGCGCAGGCGGACGACCTGGTTGCCTCTCGCGAGCAGGCATAAAAAAGGCCCGTAACGGGCCCTTTGCTTAGCGTTTCGCCTTCAGGCTGCCGCTCAGCGCAATACCCAGCGGTAACCAAAACAGCGGCCAGGTTTCGCGAGGATTGCTGATGATAAACATGCCCTGCGAAGCCATAAAAATCAGCGCATAGATAAAAATCGCCAGTCCGTAGCGGCCATCCTGCTGTTTGCGCCATGCCTGCCATAGCCCTCCGGCAATCACCGCCAACAGCAGCGCCAGACCAATGATGCCGCCTTTCAGCAGGGCGCCAAGATAGACGCTGTGGGTGGTGGTGATATGTTCGCCGCTGTAGTTGGTAAAGTTCAGCTCGTAGTCAAAACCTCGCCCCAGCCACGGCTGGCTGGCCACTTCCTCGATCGTATGATGCCAGATGCTGATGCGCAAACCGCTTTGCGTCCCCAGCTCCTCAAAGCGCGCCAGCAGCAGGTCTCCGGTGGGGGTGAAGAAGAAAAGCAGTCCCAGAATCATCGCTAACGCGGCGACAATCAAGATATTACGGCGGGTAAAGACGTGCAGATGCAGGGTGCAAACAAACGCCACCAGTAGGGCGATAATCGGGCCGCGGCTTTGGGTCAGAAATAGCATCACCAGCATGATAGCCATCGGCACATACAGAAGGTGGTTGCCTTTTTCTTTCAGCAGCATGGCGCAAATAAGAACCCCAATACCGCAATAACCCGCCAGGTCGATAACGTTGGTCGGGCCGGGATTATCCGGCGACACCAGGCGCTCCTTGAGGACCAGGGTGAAGTCGATAACCATCGTCCAGATAGACAGCACCGTGATCCCGGCCACGATGCTCAGCAGCGTCAGATGCCGGGTGCGAGGATGGCCAAGTAGCGTTGTCAGCAGCAGAAGATAGAAAATGGTATAGGTGCCGTGGGTCAGAGGGGAATCGATATGCTGCGGCGTCTGGCCCCAAATATTGCTCAGCGCATAGTACACGCAGAATACGACCAGCAGACCATAGACCGGCCACTGCTGGCGCAGGCTCTCCGCTAATGCCCGGCGGTTGTCTGTGTTCAGCTGTGAAAGCAAAAACAGCAAAATGGATAAATGAAGAAGGTTATTTGCGCGAGTTGATACGCAAAAAATAGCGCTAAAAAACAGAAACAAAGGAAAGAAAATGGTGTAACCCTGTCTGGCGTAACTACTGATTTTTAAAGTACTCATCAAATGAAACCTTTTCGAAAATCGTTTCCGGAACCGCGCTTTCTAAGGAGAAGTTAACGACCCGAATATGGTTTTGTTGCAGCACGTTGGCAGCGTGCGAAAAGGACGGCATGACCAGGTCATCCACCTTATTTGCCAGCCAGGAGGGGAGTTTATCCTGTTCCGTTTCGTAGAATCGCGGCTGGTTGAAATTGCTCATATCCAGCCCGCTTATCAGAATGGTTTTAAATCCCAGCCACATCAGAATTTGCAGAGCCCAGTAGACCACGGTACCGGCATCAAAAATGCCATGGCGGATGTCGGTGCTAAAGCAAATATCCTGCCTTTGCGGATGAAAGCGTAGCGCGGTGACGCCGCGCCAGACCTGCTGTATCGCGCTTCTCGGGACTTTAGGCTGGTAAATTTTATAACAGGCGTCTTCAATTAATGCCAAACGACAGCGAAGCGCTGAGCCGTGGCGGTCGAGGATTTTGGCAATGCCATGCATGGTGGTGAAGAGTACGATGTCCGGTTGGCTAATCACCGCACGAATAATGTCCGGTTTTTTATCGTAAAACTCCATGTCCACAATGGTATAGAGCGAAAATTTAATTTTATCAGAGAGATGCCACGCGCCATTCACCCCCATCACCGGGATGCTGTTCGGCAGCCGCGTAAAATCGATGCTACGCGTAGAGGGACCGGTTGCCGTCAGCAGCACTTCGCCCTGAGCGCTATCTTTTAGTTCGCTGAGGTTGACCAGCGGGACCGCTTTTCCTTTGTATTTCAGGGTGCGGATTTCACCGCTTGCCGCGCGGGTGATATGGGTAAACGGCCAAAGATTTTCGTTATGGCGAAAGGCTCGTCGATGCGTGTAGCGATAGATCTGCTTAAATAATGAACCCATTAAGCCAGTTCCTGAGATTTCAACAGTTGCAGAATCCGGGAGGCGGCAATATCCCCCGTGCTGTTGCCGCTTTCCGGGCGCACGACATACTGGTTTTTACCGTAGCCGCCAATCAGCCCCGGATCGGTCGGGCCGTACAGCGTGAAGTTCGGTTTATCGAGCGCGGCGGTGAGATGGCTCAGTCCGGTATCGACGGAAACCACTCCGCGCGCGCCTGCCAGCACTTGGGCCACCTGCTCCAGGCTCATACGCGGCAGGACGTCGACAAAATCGTGCCCATCCGCCAGGCGTCTGGCCCGCGTTTCTTCATGGGGGGCGCCCCACGGCAGTTTGATACGCACGCCGCTGTCGGCAAGCAGAGCGATTAGCGCTCGCCAGTTCTCTTCCGGCCAGTGTTTATCATCCCGCGTTGTGGCGTGGAGAAATACCAGATAGGGCACAGCGGAGGCGTCGGCCTGGCGCAAAAAATGGCGAGCGATAGCGTAGTCGCCCTGGGTTTCCGGCTTCGCGTAGCCAAGGCTTTTAGCAAACAGCTCGCGGGTGCGCTCAACGGCGTGCTGATGTTTGGCGATATGGTGGCGACGGTTATAGAACAGGCTCGCCAGCGGTTCGCGAGCGGTCTGCCAGTCCATACCGTGCTTAACGCCGCGGGCCAGTCGGGTGACCAGCGCGGCGCTCTTCACCAGCCCCTGGGCATCAATGATGGCGTGGTACTTTTCCGCCTGTACGGCGTCGCGAAATGCCTTGCGTTCGGCTTTAACGGGCGCGGAAAACCACGCTTTGCGCCAGCGACGAATCGCCACCGGAATGACCCTGTCGACGGTCTCATGCCAGGAGGGGATCTGTGCGAAGCCCTCTTCAACCACCCAATCGAAACGAATGCCGGGAAAGGCCAGCGCGGCGTCGCTCAGCGCGGGCAGCGTATGCAGCACGTCGCCCATGGACGAGGTTTTTACGATCAATACCCGCATCCGTCAGGCTTCCTCTTGTTCCGTTTTTTCCAGCAGCAGGTCGTTTAATTCTTCCAGTACGCGCTGCGGCGTAATGTCGATCAAACTCTGATGATAGCCTTCGGCGGCGTCGCCTTTACGCACTTTGTGGTAGCCGCTGATCAGGCGGATAACGCGCGCTTTGTGCGACAGCGGAGGGGTGAAGTCCGGGCTACTTGGCCCATAGAGCGCCACCAGCGGACGATCCAGCGCCGCGGCAACGTGCATCAGGCCGGAATCGTTGCTAACTACCGCTTTACAGGCGGCGATCAGAATGACGGCCTGCTCAAGCTGAGTTTCCCCGGCCAGGTTGCGGCACCATGCCTGCTGCTCGGTCGTGAGCGCGGCAAGGATTTCATTACCCGCTTCATGATCTTTTGCGGAACCAAACAGCACGATTTGAAAGCCTTCATCGATCAGCTGTTTCGCCAGCTCGGCGTAGTGATAGTGCGGCCAGCGTTTTGCCGGGCCGAACTCTGCGCCTGGGCAGAAGCCGATTATCGGGCGCTCGGCTGAAATATTAAATGCGCTACAGGCCTGCGATTTTTCGCCTTCATGCACCTGCAGCTGCGGCCAGAGCAGCGGCTGCGGCAGATCTTTCGCGCAGCGCATCACGCCTTTATCGTATGCGAGACCGACGTAGCGTTCGACCATCAGCGGCCAGGCTGCTTTATCCAGCTTACGGGCATCGTTCAGCAGGCCGTAGCGCATCTCGCCGAGCCAGCCGGTGCGATGCGGGATACCGGCGAAAAACGGCACCAGCGCCGATTTAAACGAGTTCGGCAGCACGTAAGCGCGATCGTAGCGACGCTCGCGCAGGCTGTGCCCAAGCTTGCGCCGTTCGCCGATTTCCAGCGCGCCGTGGCCGAGCGGCATCGGGATCGCTTCGTTGACTTCCGGCATGCGCGATAGCAGCGGACGGCACCATGCTGGCGCCATCACGTCGATTATCGCCTGGGGATAGCGCGCCCTGAGCGTACGATAGAGACTTTGCGACATCATCATGTCGCCCACCCATGACGGGCCCACCACCAGTATCTTCATTCATTTCATCCTTCAAGCTGTCTCTGCGTTGGCTGCCTTCGTTCACTTCAGTCACATCGTTATCCTATGTTCCTGAAGATTCGCTCAGTTGCTGCCTTAATACCGCCCGAATGATTTTATGAATTCGCATGATTGTCGCGATTGAGCCAGGCCATATATTCCGTTACGCCTTCGGCGACGGTCTTGAACGGTTTATCATAGCCCGCTGCGCGCAGGTTAGTGAGATCCGCCTGGGTAAACGCCTGATAGCGGCCTTTCAGCTTGTCCGGGAACGGAATGTATTCGATGCTGCCTTTCTTATGATAAGCCAGCGTTGCGTCTGCAACGGCCTGGAAAGACTCCGCGCGGCCGGTGCCGAGGTTAAAGATGCCGGAAACGCCGTTTTCCCAGAACCACAGGTTTACCGCCGCGACGTCGCCGACGTAGACGAAGTCGCGCTTGAAGCCATCGCTGCCTTCGAACAGTTTCGGACTTTCGCCATTATTCAACTGAGTGTTCAGATGGAACGCGACACTGGCCATACTGCCTTTATGACCTTCGCGCGGCCCGTAGACGTTGAAATAGCGGAAGCCGACGATCTGCGAATTTGCTTCCGGCAGGATCTGACGGACGTATTCATCAAACAGAAACTTGGAGTAGCCGTAAACGTTGAGCGGCTGTTCGTATTCGCGGGATTCAATAAAGTCGCTGGTGCGGCCGCCGTAGGTCGCGGCGGAAGAGGCGTACAGGAACGGGATTTCACGCTCCAGGCAGTAGTGCAGTACCTCTTTGGAATACTGATAGTTGTTATCCATCATGTACTTGCCGTCCCACTCTGTAGTGGACGAGCAGGCGCCTTCATGGAAAATGGCGTCGATATCGCCGAACTCCTCGCCCGCCATAATTTGGATCAGGAAGTCTTCTTTATCCATGTAATCGGCAATGTTCAAATCCACCAGGTTGATGAATTTAGTGCCGTCTTTCAGATTATCTACGACCAGAATGTCGGTAATGCCTTTGTCATTCAGCGCCTTAACGATATTGCTGCCGATAAAGCCTGCGCCGCCGGTAACGATGATCATAACTGTAACCTTTGAAGTGGGTAGTCCAGAGACAATCCGGACATGAATACTCCTATCATATCACCACATCGGAAAGGCTTCAGCCATTCGCCGATAAGGTGAAGAGGGTCTCGTGATTTATGCTGCAAATAATTCATGCAGTAATGCATCATCTCGTATCAGCGTATAGCTTTAGGTAATATGTGCCAAATTTTGCCGAATCTGGAGAGTTGCAATGCGTGGTGATTTCTACAAACAGTTAACCAATGACCTCGATACCGCGCGCGCGGAAGGGTTGTTTAAAGAAGAGCGTATTATTACTTCGGCGCAGCAGGCGGATATCACCGTCGGCGGTAGCCAGGTCATTAACTTCTGCGCCAATAACTATCTGGGTCTCGCGAACCACCCGGATCTCATTGCCGCCGCGAAAAGCGGTATGGATAGCCACGGTTTTGGCATGGCCTCCGTGCGCTTTATCTGCGGCACTCAGGATAGCCACAAAGCGCTTGAGAAGAAGCTGGCGGATTTTTTAGGCATGGAAGATGCGATTCTGTACTCCTCCTGCTTCGACGCCAACGGCGGACTGTTTGAAACTCTGCTCGGCGCAGAGGATGCGATTATCTCCGATGCCCTGAACCACGCGTCGATCATCGACGGCGTGCGCCTGTGTAAAGCGAAGCGCTTCCGCTATGCCAACAACGACATGCAGGAGCTGGAAGCCCGTCTGAAAGAGGCGCGTGAAGCCGGCGCGCGTCATGTGCTGATCGCCACCGACGGCGTGTTTTCGATGGACGGCGTGATAGCCAACCTGAAAGGCGTTTGCGACCTCGCGGATAAATACGATGCGCTGGTGATGGTCGATGATTCTCATGCTGTGGGTTTCGTAGGGGAAAACGGCCGCGGTTCCCATGAGTACTGCGACGTGATGGGCCGCGTTGACATTATCACCGGTACGCTGGGTAAAGCGCTGGGCGGCGCGTCCGGCGGCTATACTGCCGCGCGCAAAGAAGTCATCGAGTGGCTGCGCCAGCGCTCGCGTCCGTATTTGTTCTCCAACTCGCTGGCTCCGGCGATTGTCGCCGCTTCGATCAAAGTGCTGGAGATGGTGGAAGCCGGCAGCGAACTGCGCGACCGCCTGTGGTCGAACGCGCGCCTGTTCCGCGAAAAAATGACTGCGGCAGGGTTTACCCTCGCGGGCGCCGACCACGCCATTATCCCGGTAATGCTCGGTGAAGCCACCGTGGCGCAGCAGTTCGCGCGCGAGCTGCAAAAAGAAGGTATCTACGTCACCGGATTCTTCTATCCGGTGGTTCCAAAAGGCCAGGCGCGTATACGTACCCAGATGTCTGCGGCGCATACCCCTGAACAAATTGAACGTGCGGTGGAAGCCTTTACCCGCATCGGTAAACAACTGGGCGTCATTGCCTGAGGGTGTGAGATGAAAGCGTTATCCAAACTGAAGGCGGAAGAAGGCATCTGGATGACCGACGTACCGGAACCGGAAGTCGGCCACAACGATCTGCTGATTAAAATTCGCAAGACCGCGATTTGCGGTACCGACGTACATATCTATAACTGGGACGAATGGTCGCAAAAGACCATTCCGGTACCGATGGTTGTGGGCCATGAATACGTTGGCGAAGTGGTGGGTATCGGTCAGGAAGTTCGCGGCTTTAAGCTGGGCGACCGCGTTTCCGGCGAGGGGCATATCACCTGCGGCCACTGCCGTAACTGCCGCGCCGGCCGTACGCATCTGTGCCGCAATACGACGGGCGTCGGCGTGAACCGTCCGGGCTGTTTTGCCGAATATCTGGTGATCCCGGCGTTTAACGCTTTTAAAATTCCGGACAATATCTCCGACGATCTGGCATCGATTTTTGACCCGTTTGGCAACGCTGTACATACCGCGCTTTCATTCGACCTCGTGGGTGAAGACGTACTGGTTTCCGGCGCAGGCCCCATCGGCGTGATGGCGGCCGCGGTGGCGAAACACGTTGGTGCGCGCAACGTCGTGATTACCGACGTTAACGAATATCGCCTGGAACTGGCGCGCAAAATGGGCGTCACCCGGGCGGTGAATGTGGCGAAAGAGAACCTTAGCGATGTGATGGCCGAGCTGGGCATGACGGAAGGCTTCGATGTGGGCCTCGAGATGTCCGGTGCGCCGCCGGCGTTCCGCACCATGCTCGATACCATGAACCATGGCGGGCGCATCGCCATGCTGGGTATTCCGCCGTCGGATATGTCCATCGATTGGACCAAGGTGATCTTCAAGGGGCTGTTTATCAAAGGGATTTATGGTCGCGAAATGTTCGAAACCTGGTACAAGATGGCCGCGCTCATCCAGTCCGGCCTCGATCTGTCGCCGATCATCACCCACCGCTTTGGCATTGATGATTTCCAGCAGGGCTTTGACGCGATGCGCTCCGGCCAGTCTGGCAAAGTTATTCTCAGCTGGGATTAACCTGCTCCGAATTTGAGCTTAAAAAAGCGCCTGCGGGCGCTTTATTTAGAGAGCTGACTTCCACTTTTCTGATTTTTAATCCACTCCGCACTTTTTCTAAATCGCTTTCTCACCTATTCGTTTATACAGTCAGTTTAATCGCAGTTTAACCACACAAATACTATGCTTAAACTCTCTGTATGCTTATTGACCTGTAATTCATCCCGCTTATTACGGGAGGTTTTACCACCTTTGCTTAAGGTGGCCGATGAATTTATCGTCATCGACTCAGGCAGCACGGATGCCACGCTGCAGATTTGCCAACAGTTCGGGCTCACCGTTCACCATCATCCCTATACTTCTCACGGCGCGCAGATGAACTACGCGACCTCCCTGGCCTGCCACGATTGGGTGCTGTGTATGGATAGCGATGAGATTCTTGACGACGAAGTGGTGGCGGCTATTCTGGCGCTGAAGGCGGGGGACGATCCTGACCCGGCCCGCGCCTGGCGACTGCCGCGTTACTGGTTCGTACTGGGCGAGGAGGTTCGCACCATTTATCCGGTATCATCGCCGGATTTCCCGGTTCGTTTGTTTAATCGCTCCGTCGCCAGGTTCAACGATCGGCCGGTAGACGATCAGGTCGTGGGCTTTCAGCACTCCAGCAAGCTACCGGGCTTCGTGCGACACGACACCTTTTACTCCCTGCATGAGGTGTTTAATAAGCTCAATAGCTACACTACGCGGCTGGTTAAATACCAGAAGATCAGGCCATCTCTCGCACGCGGAGCGATCAGCGCGATTGGCGCTTTCTTTAAATGGTATCTGTTCAGCGGGGCCTGGCGAAAGGGTAAGGTGGGCGTGGTCACCGGGCTCTATGCGACCTTTTATAGCTTTCTGAAATACTTTAAAGCCTGGTATGCCTATCAGGATAAGCCGGAATCCGCGGCGGATAAACGCCGGGACTCCAGGACGGTTTAGTTGGTGGGGGTATCCCAGCCCTGCCACTTCAGCTGGTAATACTGCACCAGCGTACTCTTGCTGATGCTTTCGCTCAGAATGGTAAAGAAGCGGCTGGCGTTGATCGGCTCCGGAGGGCGCTTAGATTTGCACTGCTTCACGCCACGGAACGGGTTGCGCGGCGGCTGTTTCGGCGGCGGGGCAGCGTTCGGCGTTGAGGTGTCCACCTGCGGCTCGTTGAGCAGGCTGCTCGGGCGAACCAGGGTGATATCCGGCGGCAGGTTATACACCATCTGCTGCAGCACGCGCACCGTCGTCGGGTGCGGGTGGCCGATAGCAATTGCGGAACCGTTGCGTCGCGCCAAAGCGATGGCGCGGTTGAACTGATAGCGAATATCCGCTTCGTTTTGGGTATCGTCGAGGAAAACCTTACGCTTAATCACCTTAACGCCGGTGCCCTGCGCCGCCCGCATGGCCTGGGTATTGCCGATGGTGACGCTATCCAGAAAGTAGAGATTGTAGCGCTCAAGCGCCTGCATCACTTTCTGCATACCGAAGAGATTCGACGTCATGGCGCTGCCCATATGGTTATTCAGCCCCACGGCGTACGGAACCTTACCGTAGGCTTCGCGGATAATGCGTTCTATCTCGCTGCTGTTCATATCCGGGCGGAGGGTATCTTTTTCCAGCGGCTGTTTACTGATCGGCGCCATCGGCAGGTGAATTAGCACCTCGTGGCCGAGATTATGCGCTTTCGTCGCCATTTCGCGGGCGTGGGGCGCATTAGGAAGTACGGCAACGGAGATCGTCGCTGGCAGCGCCAGCACCTGATTTTCCGTTTGTGGACGATAGCCAAAGTCGTCGATAACAATGGAGAGTTTGCCAGCAAAAACCGGCGACGCCATAACCAGCGTACTGGTTACTGCGAGTGCAATTCTGCGAAATTGAAGCAAAACTTATCTTCCCAACCACGGCTGTGGATTGACCGCCTGACCCTGGCGGCGAATTTCGAAATAGAGCGACGGGCGGCCCTGACCGCCGCTGCTGCCTACGAGAGCGATCGGCTGGCCCGCCCGGACCTGAGTGCCGACGCTGACCAGCGCGCTTTGGTTATAGCCGTAAAGACTCATGTCGCCTTTGCCGTGTTCAACGACCACCACCAGGCCATAGCCCTGCAGCCAGTCGGCAAGAATAACCCGACCATCGGCAACGGCTTTGACCTCGGTGCCTTCAGACGCAGCGATAACCATCCCCTTCCAACGTAGTTCACCTTGCAGCTGTTCGCCATAGCGATGGAGAATTGAGCCGCGAACCGGCCAGAATGCCTGGCCTCGCGGTGAACCAAGCCCGCCGGTGCGGGACATCAGCGAGCGTTCGCTTTCGGTAGGTTTGTAGGTGGTGCCTTTACGTGAGGCTTCCTGCTGGCGATTGCGTACGTCCTGCGCTTCGCGGGCTTCGCGATCCGCTCGCGCTTTGGCCGCCGCCGCCGCCTGGGCGATACGACCGCGCAGGCGTGATTCGTTAGCCCGCATTTCGCTGAGCTGCTGCTGGCCTTGCTGAATAGAGGATTCAAGGCTGGCGAGGGTTTTTTTACGCTCGTTGCGCGCCTGCTCCAGCTTACTCTGCTGGGCGCGCTGCTCGTACACCAGGGTTTGCTGCTGGCTCTGTTTCTCTTCCAGCATGGATTTTTGCACCGCCACGTCTTCGCGAGTTTGCTTGAGCTGGGCGATGGTTTCCTGACGCGCCTGATTCAGATAGCCAAAGTAGGCCTGCAGACGCTGATTACGCTGCCCCTCTTCGCCGCTGAGGATCATCTGGATGCCGGTGTGCGGCCCCTGACGAAACGCGGCATCGAGCTGGGCGGAAAGGTTGCGCTCCTGCGAGGCGCGCTGACGCTCCAGCTTCGCGAGCGCGGCGTTCATTTCGTCGATCTGCTTATTTAGCTGGTTCAGCGTTTCCTGGGTTTCGCGCAGCTTGCGCGCGGCGGCGGAGATGGCCTCCTCCTGCGCTTTAAGCTGGGCAACCAGGGAAGCACGCTGCTGCTGCTGCTGTTTAATCGCCCGCTGTTTAGCGGCAATGTCGGCCTGAATGGATTTAAGCTGGTCGCGATCGTCGGCGTGAGCAGATGCGGCGCACAGCAATACGCCAGCGCTAAGCGCGCTGGCGTAAAGGACGGATCGAACTGCCGTTGCGATCCATGTAGTTGAATAAGTCGCCTTTCCCCTCATGGGGAAGGATTATTCCACGATGAACAGCGGCTTGCCAGTCATCTCTTGCGGGATTTCCATTCCCATCAGCGTCAACATGGTCGGCGCGATGTCGGAAAGTTTGCCGCCGTTGACCGCTTTGACGTTTTTATCGCCAACGTAAATCAGCGGAACCGGCAGGTTGGTGTGCGCGGTGTGCGCCTGGCCAGTGGCCGGATCGCGCATCTGCTCGGCGTTGCCGTGGTCTGCGGTGATCAGCAGCTGTCCGCCTACGGATTCAACGGCTTTGCTCACCTGGTCGATGCAGTCATCCAGCGCTTCGACCGCTTTAACGGCGGCTTCCATCACCCCGGTGTGGCCAACCATATCGCCGTTCGGGTAGTTACAGATGATGGTGTCGAACTGACCGCCCTTGATGGCGGCAACCAGTTTTTCGGTCAGCTCAGCGGAGCTCATTTCCGGCTGCAGATCGTAGGTTGCGACCTTCGGTGAATTGATCAGAATGCGCTCTTCGCCTTTGAACGGCTCTTCAACGCCGCCGTTGAAGAAGAAGGTGACGTGAGCGTATTTTTCAGTTTCGGAGATGCGCAGCTGGGTTTTGTCATTTTTCGCCATCCATTCGCCGAAGGTGTTCACCAGAGATGCCGGCGGATAAGCACAGGCGACTTTAATGTCTGCGGCGTACTCGGTCAGCATGACGAAATCGAGGTTAACCACTTTCTTACGGGCAAATCCGTCGAAATCGGTGTTAACGAAGGCGCGGGTGATTTCGCGAGCGCGGTCGGCACGGAAGTTCATGAAAATCAGCGCATCGCCGTCTTCCATGGCCGCATCGGCCTGGCCTTCAGCGCGAATAACGGTTGCTTTCACGAATTCATCGTTTTCATCGCGTGCATAAGCGGCCTGGAGGCCCGCAACGGCGGTATCGGCCTGGAACTCGCCTTTCGCCAGAGTCATCAGATCGTAAGCCTGCTCAACGCGATCCCAACGGTTGTCGCGATCCATGGCGTAGTAGCGGCCAATGATTGAGGCGACGCGGCCCTTGCCGAGTGCGGCAAATTTATCTTCGAATTTCGCCAGCGTCTTTTCAGCGCTGCGCGGCGGGGTATCGCGGCCGTCGAGGAAAGCGTGCAAATAGATTTTATCCGCGCCGCGTTCGGCTGCCAGCTCCACCATCGCCATGATGTGGTCTTCGTGGCTGTGGACGCCGCCCGGAGACATCAGGCCCATAATATGCACGGCTTTGCCAGCGGCAACGGCTTTATCCACCGCGCCGGTCAGTACCGGGTTGGCGAAGAAGGTGCGTTCTTTGATTTCAACGTCCAGGCGGGTCAGGTCCTGATATACGATGCGGCCCGCGCCGAGGTTGACGTGGCCCACTTCGGAGTTACCCATTTGACGATCCGGCAGACCGACTTCCAGGCCTGAAGCATCAATCAGAGTATGCGGACGTTTTGCCCACAGTGCGTCCATAACAGGGGTTTTGGCGCTGTAAATAGCGTTATCCTGCTGGTCTTCACGGTAGCCATAGCCATCCAGAATCACCAGTACCATAGGTTTTTTAGAAACCGACATTGCGACAACCTCATGCTCAAAGACAGAAAATTTGCGTAATTTTACTACAGCTGAATCGATCAAATCACCGTAAAAGATCAAAGAAAGAGGGCGGCCAGAGCGCATCGCCGCGGCGAGAGCGGTTTTTTTTCGTGACGGGCCGCAGAAAATACATTACATCGCGCTCACTGGCTGTATTTGCCGCAATGCACAGGTATACTCCTTCCCTGGTTTTTTTCTCACTTAGTCGGGAGTTGTAACCCCCCATGCAAGAAATTATGCAATTCATCAGCCGTCACCCCGTCCTGAGCATCGCGTGGGTCGCGCTGCTGGCGGCGGTGCTGTTCACCACCTTTAAAGGGCTGATGTCGAAAGTTAAAGTCATCACCCGCGGTGAAGCGACGCGCCTGATCAACAAAGAAGATGCCGTGGTTGTCGACCTGCGTCAGCGTGACGATTTCCGCAAAGGTCATATTGCGGGTTCTATTAACCTGCTGCCGAGCGATATCAAAGCAAATAACGTCGGCGAGTTGGAAAAGCACAAAGCACAACCCATTATAGTAGTAGACGGCTCAGGTATGCAGGCGCAAGAACCCGCCAGCGCGCTGAACAAAGCCGGTTTTGAAAAGGTCTTCGTACTGAAGGAAGGCATCGCAGGCTGGAGCGGCGAGAACCTTCCGCTGGTACGCGGTAAATAATTTACCCGCGTCTTTATGGCGTAGTGCGGTTTCCCCTGTGCCGGCGATTCGCCAGCGGGGGAACATTGCCTGCGGTGTAAAACCCTCGGGGGTAAAAACAGGAGTGAAGTCATGGCCAATATTGATATCTATACCAAAGCGACATGTCCGTTTTGCGTGCGTGCGAAAGCCCTGCTGAACAGCAAGGGCGTCACGTTCAACGAGTTGCCTATCGATGGCGATGCTGCAAAGCGTGAAGAGATGATTCAGCGCAGCGGTAGGACGACGGTTCCGCAGATTTTTATTGATGCGCAGCACATTGGCGGCTGTGACGACTTGTATGCGCTTGATTCACGTGGTGGACTCGATCCCCTCTTGCGCTAATTTTTTGCGCTCATCTCCATTGGACGGGCGTACTTAAGGACAACACGAAAGGGTTTTACTATGTCAGAACAAAACAGCACCGAAATGACTTTCCAGATTCAGCGCATCTATACCAAAGATATTTCTTTTGAAGCGCCGAACGCGCCGCAAGTTTTCCAGAAAGATTGGCAGCCGGAAGTTAAACTTGATCTGGATACAGCTTCCAGCCAGCTGGCTGAAGGCGTGTATGAAGTGGTGCTGCGTGTCACCGTAACCGCCTCGCTGGGCGAAGAAACTGCATTCCTGTGTGAAGTTCAGCAGGGCGGTATTTTCTCCATCGAAGGCATCGACGGTACCCAGATGGCGCACTGCCTCGGCGCATACTGCCCGAACATTCTGTTCCCGTACGCGCGTGAGTGCATCACCAGCCTGGTTTCTCGCGGTACCTTCCCGCAACTGAACCTTGCGCCAGTGAACTTCGATGCGCTGTTTATGAACTATCTGCAGCAGCAGGCTGGCGAAGGTGCTGAACAACATCAGGATGCCTGATGAACGCGCTTAACGCTGCAATGACTGTAGTCGGTGCCGGCTCTTACGGCACCGCTCTTGCCATCACCCTGGCAAGAAATGGCCACCACGTTGTGCTGTGGGGCCATGACCCGAAACATATTGCGACGCTGCAGCACGATCGCTGCAACGCCGCATTTCTTCCTGACGTTCCTTTCCCCGACACGCTGCATCTGGAAAGCGATCTGGCGACCGCGCTGGCTGCCAGCCGCGATATTCTGGTAGTCGTGCCGAGCCACGTTTTCGGCGAAGTGCTGCGGCAGATTAAACCGCTGATGCGCTCTGACGCTCGTCTGGTGTGGGCGACAAAAGGTCTGGAAGCGGAAACCGGACGCCTGCTGCAGGACGTGGCCCGTGAAGCCCTGGGCGACGATATTCCGCTGGCGGTAATTTCCGGTCCGACCTTTGCGAAAGAGCTGGCGGCAGGCCTGCCGACGGCGATATCGCTGGCGTCGACGGATCCGCAGTTTGCTGATGATTTGCAACGCTTGCTGCACTGCGGCAAGAGCTTCCGCGTCTATATCAACCCGGATTTTATCGGCGTGCAGCTCGGCGGAGCGGTGAAAAACGTTATCGCTATCGGCGCCGGCATGTCTGACGGCATCGGTTTTGGCGCCAATGCGCGCACCGCGCTGATTACCCGCGGGCTGGTCGAAATGTCTCGCCTCGGGGAGGCCCTTGGCGCCGATCCGGAAACCTTTATGGGTATGGCGGGCTTAGGCGATCTGGTGCTCACCTGCACCGATAACCAGTCGCGTAACCGCCGCTTCGGCATGATGCTCGGCCAGGGTATGGATGTGCAAAGCGCTCAGGAGAAGATTGGCCAGGTGGTTGAAGGCTATCGCAATACCAAAGAGGTTCGCGTTCTGGCGCAGCGTTTAGGCGTCGAAATGCCAATAACCGAGGAAATTTATCAGGTATTGTATTGCGGAAAAATTGCGCGCGAGGCAGCATTGACCTTATTAGGCCGTGCACGCAAGGACGAGCGCAGCAATTAACCGTAATGGAACCTGGATCACCTGAATGACCCGGCCAGCGAAGAACTGGCCGGTCATGATTATATCGTCTGGAGTCAGCAATGCCGTGTGAAGAACTGGATATCGTCTGGAATAACATTAAAGCCGAAGCCCGGGCTTTAGCTGACTGTGAGCCGATGCTCGCCAGTTTTTACCACGCCACGCTACTCAAGCACGAAAATCTCGGCAGCGCCCTGAGCTATATGCTGGCGAACAAGCTGGCTTCTCCGATTATGCCCGCCATCGCAATCCGAGAAGTGGTGGAAGAGGCCTACGCCGCTGACCCGGAAATGATCGCTTCCGCTGCCTGCGATATTCAGGCGGTGCGAACGCGTGACCCGGCGGTGGATAAATACTCGACCCCCCTGCTTTACCTGAAAGGGTTCCACGCGCTGCAGGCCTATCGTATCGGCCACTGGCTATGGAATCAGGGGCGTCGGGCGCTGGCGATCTTCCTGCAAAATCAGGTTTCCGTATCGTTCCAGGTGGATATCCACCCGGCGGCGAAGATTGGTCGCGGGATCATGCTTGACCACGCCACCGGTATTGTCGTCGGCGAAACGGCGGTGATTGAAGACGATGTGTCGATTCTGCAATCCGTGACCCTCGGCGGTACCGGTAAAACCAGCGGCGATCGTCATCCGAAAATTCGTGAAGGGGTGATGATTGGTGCCGGGGCGAAGATCCTTGGCAACATCGAAGTCGGGCGCGGAGCAAAAATCGGCGCGGGTTCGGTGGTGCTGCAGCCGGTGCCGCCGCATACCACCGCCGCAGGCGTACCGGCCCGTATTGTGGGCAAGCCAGAGAGCGATAAGCCCGCAATGGATATGGATCAGCACTTTAATGGCATACACCATACCTTCGAGTACGGTGACGGTATTTGATTGATTTCCCGGAGGCGATGCTGCGCATCTATCCGGGCTACAAAGCCGAGCGCTGTCTGGTAGCCCGGACAGGCGCTACGCGCCGCCTCCGGGAGAAAGCCAGCTCAGCTGCGCAGTACCGCGCCGGGATATCCCAGCTGGCGCCAGGCTTCATAGACCACCACCGACACCGCATTTGACAGGTTCATGCTGCGGCTGTCCGGCATCATCGGAATACGGATTTTTTGTTCTGGCGGCAGAGCATCAAGAATACTGCCCGGCAGTCCGCGAGTTTCCGGGCCAAACATCAGATAATCGCCGTCCTGATAGCTCACCGCGCTGTGCGCCGGCGTGCCTTTGGTGGTCAGGGCGAACAGGCGCTGCGGCTTTGCGCTTTCAACAAACGCGGCGTAATCGCGATGGCGCTGGACGGCGGCGAACTCGTGGTAATCCAGACCGGCGCGGCGCAGGCGCTTATCATCCCAGGCAAACCCCATAGGCTCGATAATATGCAGATTGAAGCCGGTGTTAGCGCACAGGCGGATGATATTCCCGGTATTTGGCGGGATTTCTGGTTCAAATAAGACGATGTTAAGCATGCTGCCCCCTTAATAGCGGGGGCAGAATAGCAGATATTTGGCTAACCCTCACCCCGACCCTCTCGCTGAAAGGGAGCAAACCGACGCCGGCCTGTGAGCCGGATGGCCCGACGAGGACGTTAACCCACCTGCCGGACGGTTCCTTCAGGGTTAGAGGTAACCGCCGCATTCCCCGCCTTAATAACATCAAAAGTCCGCAGCGCATCGGCGTTTTGCACCAGGGATTCACGACTGATTTCGCCGATGGTTTTCGTCCCGGTCAGCGTCATCGCCACCTTCATCTCTTTTTCGATCAGGTTCAGCAGATTGGCGACACCCTGCTTGCCGTGCGTGGCCAGCGCATACAGATAAGCGCGGCCCAGCAGCACGCTATCGGCGCCGAGGGCAATCATGCGCACGACATCGAGGCCGTTGCGGATGCCGCTATCGGCGAGAATCGTAATGTCGCCTTTAACCGCATCGGCAATCGCGGGCAGGGCGCGGGCGGAAGAGAGCACCCCATCAAGCTGGCGGCCGCCGTGGTTAGACACCACGATGCCATCTGCGCCGAAGCGCACCGCGTCGCGGGCATCTTCCGGATCGAGGATCCCCTTGATCACCATCGGGCCATCCCAAAATTCACGGATCCACTCAAGGTCTTTCCAGGAAATCGAGGGATCGAAGTTATTCGCCAGCCAGCCGATGTAATCCTCCAGGCCGGTCGGCTTGCCGAGGTAGGCGGAGATGTTGCCTAAATCATGTGGGCGGCCGTTTAATCCGACGTCCCATGCCCACTGCGGATGGGTCACGGCCTGCCAGTAGCGGCGCATCGCCGCGTTCGGGCCGCTCATCCCGGAGTGAGCATCGCGATAGCGTGCGCCGGGGGTCGGCATATCGACGGTAAAGACCAGCGTTGAACAACCCGCCGCCTTCGCGCGCTCCAGCGCGTTGCGCATAAAGCCGCGGTCGCGCAGAACGTACAGCTGGAACCACATCGGACGCTTAATGGTCGGGGCAACTTCTTCTATCGGGCAGACGGAAACGGTAGAGAGGGTGAAGGGGATGCCTTTCTCATCCGCTGCGCCGGCGGCCTGCACTTCACCACGGCGCGCGTACATCCCGCACAGCCCAACTGGCGCCAGCGCCGTTGGCATCGCCAGCTTCTCATTGAATAAGGTGGTTTCCAGGCTCAGATCCGACATATTGCGCAGAATGCGCTGGCGCAGGGCCACGTCGGAGAGATCCTCAACGTTGCGGCGCAGGGTGTGCTCGGCGTAAGCGCCGCCGTCGATGTAGTGGAACAGGAACGGTGGCAGGATACGCTGTGCGGCGGCGCGGTAGTCGCTGGCGGCGGAAATAATCATCACAAGTTCTCCCTGGAATTGTCGTTATGGTCACCGGGCAGGCGGGTAATTCGCGCCTGGCGGGCCTGGTCTTCATCAAAACGTTTGATGGTGGCGTGAACGAAGCCCAGATGGGCCATCATCGCCTGTCTGGCACCTTCCGGGTCACCGGCGACAATCGCCTCCATGACCGCCAGGTGCTGTTCGGTGAGGCGAGCGAATACCGGCGGGACGAGATACATCCGCTGGCGGCTCTCCTTGACTGAGGATTGTAAGAGATCAAAAAAACCGCGCATGGTTTGCAGGAGCACCACGTTGTGCGAGGCTTCGGCGATCGCCAGGTGGAAGCGGACATCGGCCTGCGAGGCCAGGTCCGGGTCTTCACTTTGGGTGGCTTCAAAGCAGAGGCGGATTTTCTCTTTTTCGGCATCGGTTGCCCGCATTGCCGCATGCCAGGCGGTGCTGGCTTCAATAGCATGACGGGCTTCGAGGATATCAAAGCTGTAATCGGGGTCGTCGGAGAGCAGCGTCTTCAGCGGTTGAACGATGTTTTGCTCCGACCACGCTTCGTGCTGCCAGCGCACGAAGGTGCCGCCGCCGCGACGGCTGAGCAGCACCTCTTCGTTGACTAACATCGCCAGCGCTTCGCGCAGAGAATTGCGCGACACGCCGAGCTGCGTTGCCAGCTGGCGCTCGGCGGGCAATCGCATGCCCGCCTCCAGCTTTTGTTCTTCAATCAGCGCCCGCACGCGACGGGCGACGTCGTCGGCAAGGCGTTTTGGCATCACTATCACGGGATCATCCAGGTTAAGACATACGCCTGCAGCGTGGTGATGACGCCGACCATACAGGTGAAAATCAGGCTGTGTTTGACGGTAAAGCGGAACAGATCGGACTCCTTACCCACCAGGCCGACCGCCGCACAGGCGATGGCGATCGACTGCGGGGAGATCATTTTCCCGGTCACGCCGCCGGTGGTATTTGCTGCGACCAGCAGGATATCGGAGACGCCAATCTGCTGGGCCGCCGTGGCCTGCAGCGCGGCAAACAGCGCGTTAGACGAGGTATCTGAACCGGTCAGGAATACCCCCAGCCAACCGAGGAACGGCGAGAAGAAGGTAAATGCATGGCCGGTGTGCGCCAGCGCCAGCGCCAGCGTTGAGGATAGACCGGAATAGTTGGAAATAAAGGCGAACGCCAGCACCATGCCGATGGAGTAAATCGGCAACGCCAGCTCTCTCAGCGTGCTGCCAAAGGTGGAAATCGCATCTTTTGGCTTCATGCGCAGCCAGACGATGGAAAGCAGCGCGGCGAACAGGATCGCGGTGCCGGTGGCGGAGAGCCAGTCAAATTTATAGACCGCGGCATATGGCGTAGCTTCGCTAACCACCGGCGGCATGCGCGCTACCATCTTGTCGAGGAACGGCACGGAAATATTAATCACAAAATCGTACATTGCGCCGCCGGGAGCGAAGAGCGCTTTGAACGGAGGCACGCTCCACAGGGTCACGGTGGCGGTCAGAAACAGGAACGGTGTCCAGGCGCGAATCACCTGTCCCGGCGTGTAGTGCGTGCGCGCCAGGTTCATATCGACCTGCGATGCGCCCATATCGCCGAAGCGAAAGATGCGTACCGGCTGCCAGCGTTTGAGGAACAGCGTCAGACAGACCAGCGATACCAGCGAAGAGATAATGTCCGGCAGCTCCGGGCCGAGGAAGTTTGAGCTGAGGTACTGAGCGATAGCAAAGGAGCCGCCGGCGACCATGACCGCAGGCCAGGTCTCTTTAATGCCGCGCCAGCCGTCCATAATCGCCATGATCCAGAACAGCACGATGATGGTCAGGAACGGCAGCTGGCGGCCGACCATCTGGCCAATTTCAAAGCTGTCGAGTCCCGTAACCTGCCCGGCGACCAGAATCGGAATGCCCATCGCGCCAAACGCCACCGGCGCGGTATTAACGATCAGGCACAGGCCCGCCGCATACAGCGGGTTAAAGCCGAGTCCTACCAGCAGCGCTGCGGTGATGGCGACCGGCGCGCCAAAACCGGCGGCCCCTTCAAGGAAGGCGCCGAAGGAGAAACCGACGATCAGCATTTGCAGACGCTGGTCCGGAGTAATCGATAAGATTGATGAGCGGATAATGTCGAACTGCCCGGTTTTCACCGAAATTTTATAGACGAAGACCGCGGCGATAATAATCCACGCGATTGGCCACAGGCCGTAGAAGAAGCCGTAGATGACGGAGGCCAGCGCGTGGTCAACCGGCATCTTGTAGAACAGCAGGGCGACGGAGAGCGCAATGACCACGGTCCAGGTCGCGGCGACGTACCCTTTCAGCTTGAGCTTAATCAGGGCAAAAAAGAAAAAAAGAATCGGTAGCGATGCGATAAGACTCGATAGCCAGATGTTGCCGGCCGGATCGTAATTTTGTTGCCAGAGGTTCATGCAGGTCTCCATCGGGCCGCCATGATGCCGTGCTGAGTCTTGTGCTCTTAGCAGGTCACATCATTTGTAAAATTGGCCCAGCCAAATTGCGATTGTAGGATTAACGACAAGGAATGGTTAATCAAATGTTATTGCTGAGCAATATGATTGTGACGGAAAATGATGGATATGTGAACCATTAGGGGGTTTAAGAAATAATTGGTAGGGCCAATTGGGGCGGTGAATAGCGTTAGAATCAGAATAGATCCCGGAGGCGATGCAGCGCATCTGTCCGGGCTACCGTCTCGCAGAGGGCTGTGAACCCGTAGCCCGGTCAGCGCAGCGCCACCGGGAGGCAGCGGCGCCGTTACACCAGGTTCGGCACATTTCCCGGAGGCGATGCAGCGCATCTGTCCGGGCAACCCTCGCGCAGAGGACAGTGAACCCGTAGCCCGGCTAAGCACAGCGCGAGCCGGGAGATTCACGGGATGAAAATATCAGAACTCGGTTTTTGAGAAGCCGGTCATCTCTTTGAGGCCCATTTCGCGTCCCAGCGCGGTCATCGGGTGGACAACGACCAAACCGCGTACGCTTTTCTTAAGCTTGCCCATATCGGCCTGCTCTTTTTTGGTGATGGCGCGGCGATGCGGCATGCTCATCAGCTTTTGCGCTTCTTTGCTCAGCTTCTGGCCCTGAACCTCACGCAGGCGGACGAGCTCCGTCTCAATGGTGGTTTTCTCTTTTTCCAGTTCGGCGTACTTGTCAGCAGCTTCGACCAGTGACAGCTCGGCCTGCTGGTGGCGGATAGCATCAAGACGATCGCTCAGGCGCTTAATTTCGTTTTTTTCGACTTCTTTCATGGTGGTTTAATCTATTAAGAAAGGGGCATTATCAGACTATAGTATGTGCTGTCGCTTGGGTTGTGGGTAGTTATTTATCAAAACGACGCCATTTTTTTACCCTTAACAGGCGTAACGGCACAATATAACTTATTGAAAATTATTCCTGTTTCAAGGCAGATTTGGCGAATACTCATTTCTGTGAAGTCTGTCGGCAGTTAAGCACGTTTTCCTCATCTGAAACGCTATTTTTGGCTAATCCTTAATAGGATCATTCCCCAGCAGAGGAGAGCGTGATGGCGAAAATAGGCGACGGCGTACCGCGTATTATTGATAAAGCCGTAGATTTTATGGCTTCAAGTCAGGCTTTTATGGAATATCTAAAAAAATCTCCGCGTTTGCAGCATATACCGCCGGATATTCCGGCTGATAAAGAAGCGCTGTTTCTGCGACGTCTTGAGTATTATCGTCAGCTTTATCGGCCGACGTGCGACCAGCAAGAGTCAGAATCAGAGCGTTGATTTTTGAAAGGCTTTTTTTAAGCTGATTTTAGAAATCAGCTCGGTCAGAGAAAGCATCATTGTTGAACGTACGACCTGCTGGTAGCGCAGCTTTTGCATTGCCAGCAGCTCCGCATCGCTATCATCGAATTGCGGCGTGGGCGGCAGGGCGGCGACGCAGTGCAGCTCGCCAAACGGTCCGAGGATCTCATCGTCGGTAAAACTGTACTCATTACCATCGTGATTCAACTCTTCGCGCATGGCCATCAGCAGTTCGGCATCTTCATATTCGGCGCGGCTAATCACCCCAAGGCCGTAGATCAGCTTCAGGCGTACGGAAAGGTCGCCCAGCGGCCCGTCGCCGTCCAGCAACGGCTCCACTGCGTATTTCACCGCGTAGTCGTCTTTACGGAATACCTGAAGCACCAGGATATTGACCGCTTCCGTCAGCAGTTCAACGGCAGCGATCAGGAAGCTTCGTACGGTTTTGCCAGCATTCAGACGTTCAAGCACACGGTTTTCAAATGCCTGTGTTTCTTCCATTATTGCCTGCATATCTGACATAAGTAATGGGCGCGGTTCGGACCGCGCCAGGTCTTGCCTCATTTGGTCGCGTTGTAGTCGTTAACGGCTTCCGCCACCACTTCGCTTGCCGCGTCCAGACCAGAAATCTGCGCCAGCGCGGCCTGTGGGCCTTTCTCGGCAATCAGCGCCGCCAGCTCCTGCGCCTGCGGATCGTCTTCGCTGCGGAAGTGCATCGCCGCGGCGATCCCTTTCAGCAGATTCCGGTGCGGCAGGCCGTATTCCAGCGTACCAAGCAGCGGCTTAATTAAACGGTCGCCCGCGCTCAGTTTACGCAGCGGCTGGCGGCCAACGCGCTCAACGTCATCTTTCAAATACGGGTTCTCAAAGCGACCGAGAATTTTCTGGATGTAAGCAGCGTGCTTCTGCGCGTCAAAGGCATAGCGTTTGATCAGCACCGCGCCGCTCTCTTCCATGGCCCCTTTAACCACAGCGCGAATCTTCTCATCAAGAATCGCGTCACGGATGGTCTGATGACCCGCCAGTTTTCCGAGGTAGGCGGTTATAGCATGTCCGGTGTTTAAGGTGAATAGCTTACGTTCGACAAATGCCATCAGGTTATCGGTTAATTCCATACCGGGGATGTTCGGCAGTTCGCCTTTGAACTGGGTCTTGTCGACAATCCACTCGCTGAAGGTTTCCACGGTGACTTCCAGCGGATCGTGAGTAGCGGAAGCCGATGGCGGAACGATGCGGTCAACGGCGGAATCAACGAAGCCGACGTTGGCTTCAACCCAGGCTTTATCTTCTTCGCCCAGGGCGTTAAAGACATGTCCCTTCAGCTGGGTGGTACCGCGGACCATGTTCTCGCAGGCGATGATGTTGAGCGGGGCAGTAACCCCCTGCGCCTTACGTTTGGCCAGGCCTTTGGCAATCGCCGGGGCGATGCGTTCCAGCACGACCGGGCCGACGGCGGTGGTCACCAGATCCACGCTGGCAATCAGCTCGACAACTTCGTCGCCGATGCTGCTGACGGCGTCAACGCCGGAAACGGTATCAACCTGCTCATTCTCGCCGACCACGTGAACCTGATAGCTATGACGGGCATTCAGGGCATCAAGCACGACCTGATTTACATCCGCGAACGTCAGCTGTATCCCCGCGTCCGCCAGCAGTTTGCCGATAAAACCACGACCGATATTACCTGCGCCAAAATGTAATGCTTTCATAGTATTAACCTTCAATTAATGTTTTTACCTGAGAGGGTTCGGGTGAGGCTTTTCCCTCACCCGAACCCTCTCCCCACGTATGAGGAGAGGCGGGCGTTGCCCGGCGCACTGCCGGGCTACAGGCTACGCTTTCAGCAGCGTCAGAACTTCTTCAACGCTGGTGGTTTTCGCCAGACGCTCAATCACCGACTCATCGTCCAGCGCGTTGGTCAGGCTGGTAATCACCTGGATATGCTCGTTATTACGGGCGGCGATACCGATAACCAGGCGAGCCACCTCATCCTCTTCTTCACCAAAGCGCACGCCTTCCGGGTACTGGCAGAAGACGATGCCGGTTTTCAGAACGCGGTCTTTGGCTTCAATGGTGCCGTGCGGTACCGCGATGGACTCACCCAGATAGGTGGAGGTCAGCTTTTCACGATCCAGCATCGCCTGGACGTATTCCGGTTCAACGTAGCCGCCTTTCACCAACTGTTCGCCGGCAAACAGAATCGCTTCTTCTTTCGTCGCCGCTTTACGGCCGAGGAAGATGTTCTCCGCGCCGAGTTTGAACAGGTTGGTGTCAGACGCGTCGAAGCTGTCTTTCAGGCTATCGCGAACTTTCTCTTCGTTATCCGTGTGGCGCTGCGCCGCAACCAGACGTTCGGTCAGGCTGGTGTACAGGCCGCTGTCGAGGAAGTTAGTCAACGAAATATGCTGCGCCTGCGGCACCTGGCGCATCGCACGCTCGGTCAGGTCGCGGTGGGTGATGACCAGGTCAACATCCGGCGGCAGGTTGTTGATCGCACAGTTGGTGACGGAGATATTACTCAGTCCGGCATCGTGCACTTTTTTACGCAGCACGCCTGCGCCCATTGCGCTGGAGCCCATACCGGCATCGCAGGCAACGATGATTTTACGCACGTGGCTCAGGTCGTTAGCCACGTCGCCCGCGGCCAGCGGAGTAGCGCCGCCTTTGGACTGCGCTTTCATATCCTGCATACGGCGGGTTGCGGCCTCGATATCATCTTCTTCTTTAACTTTGCTGGTTTTCAGCAGCACGGCTGAAACCACGAAGGAGACGGCCATGGCGGCAACAATCGCGGCGATGTTAGCGAAGTAGGCGCCTTTCGGCGTCATTGCCAGCACGGCGAGGATGGAGCCCGGAGAGGCCGGAGAAACCAGACCGCCGTTGAGAAGGGTCAGGGTAAACACGCCGGTCATACCGCCGAGGATAACCGCCAGAATCAGGCGCGGGTTCATCAGCACGTACGGGAAGTAAATTTCGTGAATACCGCCGAGGAAGTGGATAATTGCCGCACCGCCCGCAGACTGTTTCGCGCTACCGCGACCAAAGAACATGTACGCCAGCAGGACGCCCATCCCCGGACCCGGGTTGGCTTCAATCAGGAAGAAAATAGATTTGCCGAGATCGTGAGACTGCTGGATACCCAGCGGCGAGAAGATACCGTGGTTGATGGCGTTATTGAGGAACAGGATTTTTGCCGGTTCAACAAAGATAGACGCCAGCGGCAGCATGTCGTGCGCCACCATGAAGTTAACGCCCGCAGCCAGGATTTTCGACAGAACTTCAACCGCCGGGCCAATGCCGAGGAACGCCAGGATAGCGAGGATCATACCGATGATGCCTGCGGAGAAGTTATTCACCAGCATCTCAAAACCGGACTTGATCTTACCGTCTACCCACACGTCGAATTTTTTAATAGCCCAGCCGCCCAGTGGACCGGCGATCATGGAGCCGAGGAACATCGGCATATCCGCGCCGACGATAACGCCCATGGTGGTAATCGCGCCGACTACGCCGCCGCGCTCGCCGCCAACCAGCTTACCGCCGGTATAACCGATCAGCAGCGGCAGCAGATAGGTGATCATCGGACCGACCAGCTTCGCCAGCGTTTCGTTCGGTAACCATCCTGTCGGAATGAATAGTGCGGTGATAATACCCCACGCGATAAACGCGCCGATATTTGGCATCACCATATTGCTGAGGAAACGACCAAAGCTTTGCACTTTGATCTTGATATCGGATGACATAAAACACCCCTTCTTCTGTTTTTGCTATCGGCAGGCTGAAAGCCCGAGGCTTGTTGTTAATAAGGCGGCAGAGGTAGCCGGGCCCTGAGTGATAGTGCGAAATTTGGCACTGAATCGTTAAGCTGTCCAGTCGATGGATTTTTATGTGACTTGTATCACATGAATATAGGGCGGCGAGGGTCTTTTGTAGTGATCTTAGTCACAAAATGGGTGTGTAAAAAAACAACAGACCCGGTTTTAAGGGGGGGTAATGCATTTTTATGTGATTAAAATCACAAATTTACTTTGACGTTTTGTTATTTATTTGTGATGTATATCACAAAATATTTTCACCTGGATTTTCCCTGATGTGATCTCGCGCAGGTTATACTGCGTTCCGCTTGCTGATGCGTCATTCAGCAACGCGAGGGCTTAAAGAACATTTTAGTCGCTAATGGCGAAAATGAAACGGGTGAATTATGCTCAATTTGTCCGCCCTTTTTTTGTCGGGCCCGGCATACATCCTGGAAATAATTAGCGTAAATCCGAGGAAATTATGTTTCTCAATTATTTTGCGCTCGGCGTTCTGATCTTTGTATTTCTGGTGATTTTTTATGGAATCATCATTCTCCATGATATTCCTTATCTGATCGCGAAGAAACGTAACCACCCGCATGCCGATGCCATTCATGTTGCGGGTTGGGTGAGTCTTTTTACTCTGCACGTTATCTGGCCGTTTTTATGGATCTGGGCCACGCTTTATCGGCCTGAACGCGGCTGGGGGATGCAGCACCCGCGGGATGAGATGTCGCCGGAGGCGACGGAAAGCGAGGATGAACTTAGCGAACTGCGGCAACGGGTTATTGCGCTTGAAAAGCAGATAACGGGTATTCAGCCATCTACCCAATCCCCTACGGTGGAGAAATAACTCATGGATCTGCTGATTATTTTAACCTACGTGGCGATAGCCTGGTCGATATTTAAAATATTTAAGATCCCGGTAAATAAATGGACGGTTCCCACCGCGGCGCTGGGCGGCGTATTAATTGTTAGCGCGCTTATTTTATTAATGAACTACAACCATCCTTATACCTTCACTGCGCAGAAGGCGGTGATTTCTATTCCGATTACCCCGCAGGTTACCGGAGTGGTCAGCAGCGTTACGGATAAAGCCAATCAACGAGTTAAAAAGGGAGAGGTGCTGTTTACCATCGACCCGACACGTTATCAGGCGCGGGTCGACAGACTCCAGGCCGATCTTGTGACCGCGCTGCACAGTATCAATACCCTTAAAGCCCAGCTTTCTGAGGCTCAGGCCAACACCACGCGCGTTTCGGCGGAGCGCGACCGTCTGTATAAGGATTATCAGCGCTACCTGAAAGGAAGCCAGGCGCGGGTTAATCCGTTTTCGGAAAGCGATATTGATAATGCCCGGCAAAACTACCTCGCCCAGGATGCGATGGTGAAAGGATCGGTGGCGGAGCAGGCGCAAATTCAGAGTCAGCTCGACAGCATGGTTAACGGCGAGCAGTCTCAGATAGTGAGCCTCCGCGCGCAGCTGGCGGAGGCGAAATATAATCTTGACCAGACCACCGTGCGCGCGCCCAGCGACGGTTATATTACCCAGGTCCTGATTCGTCCCGGTACCTATGCCGCCTCGCTGCCTCTGCGGCCGGTGATGGTCTTTATTCCGCAACAGAAACGCCTCATCGTGGCGCAGTTCCGGCAAAATTCGCTGCTAAGGCTGGAGCAGGGCGACGATGCCGAAGCGGTGTTCAACGCGCTGCCGGGACAGGTCTTTCGCGGCAAGCTGGTGAGTATCCTGCCGGTCGTGCCGGGCGGAACATACCAGGCGCAAGGCACGCTGCAGGCACTGACGGTGACGCCGGGTACCGATGGCGTGCTGGCGACCATTGAGCTGGAGCCCAACGCTGCCGTCGACGCTCTGCCTGACGGGATCTATGCTCAGGTGGCGGTTTACTCCGATCATTTCACCCACGTTTCGGTGATGCGTAAAGTGCTACTGCGCATGACCAGCTGGATGCACTATCTCTATCTGGACCATTAGCGGGGTCAGTCTGGCATGGGGTGATTTCTCTCTCTGCTATTTGCCTGCGCCTGCGCCATACTTATTACTTTGTTGGCGAAAGGAGCAGGCAATGAAACTGATCGGCAGCTACACCAGTCCCTTTGTGCGCAAAATTTCCGTCATACTGCTGGAAAAAGCGATCCCCTTTGAGTTCGTCAACGAATTCCCTTACCACGAGACTAACGGCGTGGCGCAGTATAATCCGCTGGGAAAAGTGCCCGCGCTGGTCACCGATGACGGCGACTGCTGGTACGATTCTCCCATTATTGCTCAATACCTGGAGCTGCTCGGCATCGCCCCGGCTATGCTGCCTGCGGCACCGAAAGCCGCGCTGAAACTGCGTCAAATTGAGGCGCTGGCTGATGGGGTGATGGAGGCCGCGCAAACTCTGGTACGGGAGAAAGCGCGGCCAGCGGCGCAGCAGTCGGAAAGCGAACTACTGCGCCAGCGCGAAAAGGTCGCGCGCGGTCTCGATGCGCTGGAAGGCTATGCGAGTGACGGAACGTTGCGCCCTGATGAGGTTAATCTGGCGACCATCTCCGCAGCCTGCGCCATCGCTTATCTCAATTTCCGCCGCGTCGCGCCAGGCTGGTGCGCCACCCGACCGAAGCTGGTCCGTCTGGTGGATTCCCTCTTTCAGCGCGCCAGCTTTGCGCGCACCGAACCGCCGGTGAGTTGACCCAGGCAGGTAACAGTTTTCTCGTGAAGGGATTACAATTGCTGCTCATTTGTTGACTCCCTCTCCCGTCGGGAGGGGGGAAAATAGGCTCATTCATGACTACCGAGATTCGTGCGCTTTATACCCGGCTTCCGGCCATCGACCGTTTACTCCGCGATCCCGCATTCTCGCCGCTGCTGATGCAATATGGTCACTCCCAGACGGTGGCGCTGCTGCGCCAGATGCTGGACGAGGCGCGGGAAAATATCCGTCAGAACCAGGCGCTGCCGGGCTGGTGCGATGACTGGATGCAGGAAACGACGAGGCGGCTGGCGCTGACGCAGCAGAGCGCGCTGCGTCCGGTTTTTAACCTGACCGGTACCGTGTTGCACACCAATCTTGGCCGGGCGATTCAGGCGGAAGCGGCGGTTGAGGCGGTTGCCCGGGCGATGCGCGCGCCGGTGACGCTGGAATACGATCTTGATGATGCCGGACGCGGCCACCGCGACCGAGCGCTCGCCGACCTCCTGTGCCGTATCACCGGTGCGGAAGACGCCTGTATCGTCAATAACAACGCGGCGGCGGTACTGCTGATGCTGGCGGCGATCGCCGGCGGCAGCGAGGTGGTGGTATCGCGCGGTGAGCTGGTGGAGATCGGCGGCGCGTTCCGTATTCCTGACGTGATGCGCCAGGCGGGCTGCGTTCTGCATGAAGTCGGTACCACTAACCGCACCCACGCGAAAGATTATCGTCAGGCGGTGAACGACAATACCGGCCTGCTGATGAAGGTGCATACCAGCAACTACAGCATTGAGGGCTTCACGAAAGCGGTCGATGAAGCGGAGCTGGCCGAGCTGGGGCGCGAGTTGAATATCCCGGTGGTGGCCGATCTCGGTAGCGGTTCGCTGGTAGATTTAAGCCAGTACGGCCTGCCGAAAGAGCCGATGCCGCAGGAGATGATTGCCGCAGGCGTCAGCCTGGTGAGCTTCTCAGGCGATAAACTGCTGGGGGGCCCGCAGGCGGGAATCATCGTCGGCAAAAAATCGCTAATCGCCCGTTTGCAGAGCCATCCGCTCAAGCGCGCCCTGCGGGCGGATAAAATGACCCTCGCGGCCCTGGAAGCCACGCTGCGCCTCTATCTGCACCCGGAAAAGTTGGCCGCAGAGCTGCCGACTCTACGCCTGCTGACTCGTCAGGCGGATGATATTCGTCAGCAGGCCGAACGTATACGAACGGCTCTGGTCGCGCATTATGCTGATTTTGACCTGCGGGTTGAGCCATGCCTGTCGCAGATCGGCAGCGGCTCGCTGCCGGTGGACCGCTTGCCCAGCGCGGCGTTGACGTTGACTCCGCGCGATGGTCGCGGCAGCCAGCTGGAGGCCCTGGCGGCACGCTGGCGTCTGCTGTCCGTGCCGGTTATTGGCAGGATCTATGATGGCCGCCTGTGGCTGGACCTGCGCTGTCTTGAGGATGAAACCCGGTTTATGGAGATGTTACTGAGATGATTATTGCCACCGCCGGACACGTTGATCACGGCAAAACCACGTTGCTGCAGGCGATAACCGGCATCAACGCCGATCGCCTGCCGGAAGAGAAAGCGCGCGGGATGACAATCGATCTGGGCTACGCCTACTGGCCGCAGCCTGACGGGCGGGTACTGGGGTTTATCGACGTACCCGGTCACGAAAAGTTTTTGTCCAACATGCTGGCCGGTGTCGGCGGTATCGATCACGCGCTGCTGGTGGTGGCCTGCGATGATGGGGTGATGGCGCAGACGCGCGAACATCTGGCGATCCTCCAGCTTACCGGGCAGCCGACGTTAACCGTCGCGCTGACCAAAGCTGACCGCGTAGAAGCAACTCGGATCGAGGAGGTAAAGGCGGAAATCGATGCGGCGCTGGCGGAGTTCGGCTTTACCGGCGCGACCCTGTTTACCGTCGCGGCGACGGAAGGGCGGGGCATTGACGAGCTGCGCGAGCATCTCCTGCGCCTTGCCGCGCGCGCACATCCGCAGCGTCAGCGTTTTCGCCTGGCGATCGACCGGGCATTTACCGTCAAAGGCGCGGGGCTGGTGGTTACCGGGACGGCGCTATCCGGCGAGGTCAACGTTGGCGAGACGCTGTGGCTGACCGGCGTGGATAAACCGATGCGCGTGCGCGGTCTGCACGCGCAAAATCAGCCGGTTGAGCAGGCCCGGGCCGGCCAGCGTATTGCCCTGAATATTGTCGGCGATGCGCAAAAAGAGGACCTCAATCGCGGCGACTGGCTGCTCTCGGTACAGCCCCCGGAAGCCTGTGACCGGGTCATTGTCGAGCTCCAGTGCCACACGCCGCTTAGCCAGTGGCAGCCGCTGCATATCCACCACGCCGCCAGCCATATTACCGGCCGGGTGTCGCTGCTTGAAGGCGCGCTGGCGGAGCTGGTCCTCGATACGCCGCTGCGGCTGGCGGATAATGACCGTCTGGTGCTGCGCGATATTTCCGCGCGCCTGACGCTCGCCGGTGCGCGAGTGGTGACGCTCAATCCGCCGCGCCGGGGCAAGCGTAAGCCGGAGTATTTACAGTGGCTGCACGCGCTGGCTGCTGCGCAAAGCGATGACGTCCAGGCGCTGGATATTCACCTTCAGCGCGATGCGGTGCGTCTCGATGATTTCGCCTGGGCGCGTCAGCTCAGTAGCGATGGCCTCAACGCCCTGATTAACCGCCCTGACTATCTACAGGCGGGAAAGAGCCTGTTGAGCGCCCCGCTCGCCGCGCGCTGGCAGCGCAAGCTGCTTGAAGCCCTCGCGCGCTATCACGATCAGCATCGCGATGAGCCGGGACCGGGCCGCGAACGGCTGCGGCGTATTGCGCTGCCGATGGAAGATGAAGCGCTGGTGCTGCTGCTGATTGAGCAAATGCGAGAAAGCGGTATTGTTCATAGCCACCACGGCTGGCTGCATCTGCCGGAACATAAAGCGGGCTTTACCGACGAGCAGCAGGCCATCTGGCAGCGGGTCGCCGGGCTGTTTGCCGATGAGCCCTGGTGGGTTCGCGATCTGGCGCGGGAAGCCTGCGTGGAAGAGTCGTTAATGCGTGCGGTGCTTCGCCAGGCGGCGCAGCAGGGGATGATTACCGCGATCGTCAAAGATCGCTACTATCGCAACGATCGGATCGTGGAGTTTGCCAAAATGATCCGTGAACTGGATCTGGAAAGGGGTTCAACATGCGCGGCGGATTTCCGCGATACGCTGAACGTCGGGCGCAAGCTGGCGATTCAGATCCTCGAGTATTTTGACCGCATCGGTTTTACTCGCCGTCGCGGTAACGACCATATTCTTCGGGATAAAGCATTGTTCATAAAAGAATAAACAGAAGTTGCCGGAGACGCCTGGCCGGGCTATCAGGTCTGGTCTGATGGCCCGGGCAGCGGGTTGCATTAACCCCGATCGTTGGAAGAGATGCGCAGAGTCAGCGGGCGAAACTGGCCGTAAATCCATAATCCGAGCCAGGCCAGGCTGCCGACGATGCCGGTCAACACCAGCGCCAGGATGAAGCAGAAGATCGGGCTGATAATAATCGCGCTGAAGCCATGGACAGCTTCTCCGTTCCAGCGCAGCGTCAGTAAATTGACGCCAACCGCCGCGAGAATGCCGTTTAAAAGGCCGAGCGGCACTAATGAGCAGGTCAGGCCGATAAGCAGGATTTTATAAATACTGCCCGCGCTCATTTTTTTTAAAGAAACGGTAATGAATTCATCCATAAATCAAAAGATCCTGTTCTAAAACACCGGGAGACATGACGTCGCTTGCGCCATCAGACCCCCGCTAGCAGCGGGGGGCGGGAGAAAGTATGTGGCCTGGAAGCGAGGGGGGTCAATCTGAAAATAGCCCGCTTATTGCTGCTTCTGAGTTCGTTTCTCTGTTGTTACCCTGATTCGCACTGCGCCCTGAAATGGCGGGAGCGAAGCGTTTACTCAAGCCGCTGCGCGAGACGGCAGAGGCGATTTCTCGCGAACTGGGCTTCTCCGTGCGGGAAGGCTAAGGCAGATGACCTAATTGTCCCGGGCATCTGAGAGAAAACGCCGCTGACTCCATTCAGGATCAAGGCGCGGAAGCGGCTTTTTCTGGCACTCTGCATTTTTATCCCTAATGGAGCAAGGATGAACCGGTTTATTATCGCGGATGCGCAAAAGTGCATCGGCTGCCGTACCTGTGAAGTCGCCTGCGTGGTGTCCCATCAGCAGAATCAGGATTGTTCTGGCGTATCCGCTACGCGCTTTGCACCGCGGATCCGCGTGGTAAAGAATGATGAACTTTCGACGGCGACGTTGTGCCGCCAGTGTGAAGATGCGCCCTGCGCCAACGTCTGCCCCGAGGGCGCTATCCGCCGAGAAAATTCGGTCTGGCGCGTGGATCAGCGCCGCTGCATTGGGTGCAAAAGCTGCATGGTGGCGTGCCCCTATGGCGCGATGACGGTGATGCGGGTGGAGGAGGGCGTACAGGCGCTGAAGTGCGATTTGTGCAGCCATCGTGAAGAGGGCCCGGCCTGCGTGGCGGCATGCCCGACGCAGGCGCTACGCTGCATAGAGCCCATGGAGCTGGAAAGAATAGCCGCTGAACGTCGCCAGCGGATGGCGCTGGCGATGTAGCGACGTGTTACCCGGAGGCGGCGCTGGCGCGCCTTGCCGGGCTATGGGACTTGTAGCCCGGCTAAACGCAGTGCGAGCCGGGATAGATCTGGCTTATTCGGGCCTATGACGCGCCCTGTTCGCTCCATGCGCGTTCAACTTCTTCGGCGAGAATCTTCACGCCCGCTTCAATCTTCTCCGGATCCGGCACGTAGTTCATGCGCATGCACTGATGCGTGTGCGGCCACGGCTTATCCAGCCCCGGGAAGAAATAGTCGCCCGGCACCATCAGGACGCCGCGCTTTTTCAGGCGCTGGTACAGCAGCTCGGTAGATATCGGCAAATCTTTAAACCACAGCCAGAGGAAAATGGCCCCTTCCGGCTTATGAATCAAGCAGCGATCTTCCGGCAGGTAGCGGCGAATAATAGCGATAGTCTCCTGAACGCGCTGGTAGTAAAACGGCTTAATCACCGTTTCCGACAGGCGCAGCAGGTCGTTGCGTTTAATCATCTCGCACATCATGGCCGGCCCCATTCCACCGGGGGCGAGGCTGATAATGCCGTTCATATTGCTGATGGCGGTGATGATTTTTTCGTTAGCGATGATAATCCCGCAGCGGCTGCCCGGCAGGCCAAGCTTGGAGAGGCTCATGCACAGGACGATATTCGGATTCCACAGCGGTCGGGCGTCGCTGAAAATAATGCCCGGGAACGGAACGCCGTAGGCATTATCGATAACCAACGGGATGCCGTGCTGATTGGCCAGCGCATCGAGCTTGATCAGCTCATCATCGGTGATCACGTTACCGGTTGGGTTGGTGGGACGGGAAACGCAGATCATTCCCGTTTCGTCCGTGACCTGCAAATGTTCGAAATCCACATGGTATTTAAACTGGCCTTCCGGCAGCAGTTCAATGTTCGGGCGAGTGGCGACAAACAGCTCTTCTTCGAGGCCGGAGTCGGCGTAGCCGATATACTCAGGCGTCAATGGAAACAGCACTTTACGCGTGGTTCCATCCGCGCGACGTCCTGCGAAGAGGTTAAACAAGTAGAAAAACGCGCTCTGACTGCCGTTTGTCAGTGCAATATTCTGCGGCTCGATCTCCCAACCCAGTTCATCACGCAGCATTTGCGCCAGCAGGGTCAGCAGCTCGCTTTTACCCTGCGGGCCGTCATAATTGCAAAGCGCATCAAGGGCTTTGCCGTTATTCAGCATGTCGCTCAGCAGGCTGTGGAAGTAATCATTCATTTCCGGAATCTGTGCGGGATTGCCGCCGCCCAGCATGATGGCGCCTGGCGTACGCAGGCCGTCATTGAGGTCTTCCATCAAGCGGGTGATGCCCGAATGACGGGTAAATTTGTCGCCAAAAAGTGAAAATGTCATCGCGATTAGTCTGTCGGTATCCCAGGAAAGTGGGTAACCATAACGCCAGCGCAGACAGGGTGCAAATCGAGGTATCAGGAAGATAATTCGTTTTTATGCTTTGAGGTAGATGATTTTTGGTCGTTTATCCTGAAAAGGCTCCCGCGATCGCCGGGGGAGCCGCTCATCAAAAAGCTACTGCTGTCCTGCCCACACCACCATGACTTTGTCATCACCGCTCTCGCGGATAAAGCCGTAGCCTGTCGCCATCGATAGCGTGGTTTGTTTACCCATACCAATGGCCGGATGACGGGCGCGGAACTGGCCCAGTTTCTCCCAGTGAGTCACGCTGCGCGCGGCTTTGCCGTTGATGTCCTGCCAGTTCATATCTGAACGCGTTCCCTGAAGCGGGTCGGAGCCGGTCGGACCGAATGGCCGTGAGGATTCATCGCCGTAGTAGATCTGCACTGCGCCAGGCGCAAGCAGCAGCAGTTCCGCCGCCGTGCTACCGCCTTCACGGAACAGGCTGGTATCGTGCGAAGAGAGGTAGCTTAAGACGTTGAAACCCTGGAGCTTCTCCGCCATTTGTTGCCAGGTCAGATCCATATTGGCCAGGCAGCTTGTCGCTTTTGCTGCCTGATCCTGATAATCAAAGTTCAGCATGGCATCAAAGCCGTGACGATAGTAGTCGCTCTGCATCACGCCGTGGCCCCAGGCTTCGCCGGTCATCCAGAACGGGGCGTTATCCAGCGCTTTATCCGGATTGGCTTTTTTCCATTCCGCCAGCGCTTCACTGGCCTGGGTTTTTAGCTGCAGCCAGGCCGCCTGCTCGACGTGTTTGGCGGTATCAACCCGGAAACCGTCGATGCCATAATCGCGTACCCATTGGCTCAGCCAGTGGGTCAAATAATCGCGCGGCGTGTAGCCGGGGATCGCTTTAGCGGCGGTATCCGGCTTATGGCGATAGAAGTTCGGCAAGCCGGAGGGCTCCGTGGATTCGGTTTTCAGATCCGGCAGGAAGGCCAGCGACATGGTCAGATCGTCAAAGCCGGGGTTGTCGTAATCGCCGATATCGGTGCGGATCCATTTTTTACCCCACCATTTCTCCCATCCGGCTTTGTCGCTGAAGTTAATGTAGTCGTTAAAACTGTGCCAGCTCTGTCCCGCGCGAGGCTTCCAGTCGGTCCAGCGCTCTCCGAGCGTCTTTTTCAGTTCGTCACCCTGGATGTACAGCGAGCCAAACTGAAACTCCTGCATATCGGCCAGGGTCGCGTAGCCGGTATGGTTCATCACCACGTCGAACAGAATGCGAATCCCGCGCTTGTGGGCCTCGTCTACGAGACGGCGCAAATCTTCTTCCGTCCCCATATTGGCATCCAGCTTAGTCCAGTCCTGGGTGTAGTAGCCGTGATAGGCATAATGCGGGAAATCACCTTTCGTACCGCCGCCGACCCAGCCGTGGATTTGCTCCAGCGGCGAACTGATCCAGAGCGCGTTAACGCCGAGCTGCTGGATGTAATCAAGTTTGCTGGTCAGGCCCTGCAGGTCGCCGCCGTGGAAGGTGCCGATTTCCTGCATGCCGTCTTTGTGGCGGCCATAGCTATTGTCGTTGGCCGGGTTGCCGTTAACAAAGCGATCGGTCAGAACGAAATAGACGGTGGCGTTGTGCCAGTTGAACGGCGCGGCGGATTCGGTTTCCGCGCGCTCAAGCAGCAGAAGACCATTGCTGTTAAACGCCGGCTGGAGGGTAATTTTACCGCCGCTGACGGTCGCGATATTGCCGCTGTAAAAGTCGCGAACTTTACTGCCTTCGGCAAAGGATTTACTGACGTCAATGGTCAGCGGCTTGCCATCCCATTTCGGACACTGCTTGATCTGCGGCGCGGCGGCAGCGGACTGTTTCTCCTCAAGGGAGACCATCAGGGTTGGCGTACCCGAACGGGTGTCCACTTCCAGGGTATAGCGCCCGTCGCGAAAGATGCGCCACTGCGGCACCGGGTCGCGACAGGGTTCCATCGACAGCATCTGGTTGAGCTTGATCATGCCAGCGGGCTGCCAGCACTGTTGGTCAAAATTAATTCGCAGCGGGCGCGTACCCTTTGCTACCTCGTTTTGACTGATAAATCTGCCGGTGCCCTCTTCGGTGAAGGCGGGGAAGTCTGCGGTAGTCCAGGCGGCGAAGGCCATCCCAGGCAACAGCAGCGACGCAAGCGCAGCGAGTTTCATTGCGGAGTCCTGTAGGCGGTGTTTTGTTCAGTTTGCGCGTCTACCCGCCTGATGAACTCATCCCGGCCGCGCTTTTCCAGGGAGGATGAAAAGGGGTGAGTGATCGCGCTCAAAAAATGCGCAGAAAATGAGACGGCGCTAGCATTTTTGCGCCTTCGCAGGCTGGCAGAAACCGATTTCAGGTGACACCATTTCGGAATTGGACTATTTCTGTGGGTGCGTCATCTGGGTATTTTTGATACTATTCGCGATTCAACTATCGATTTTTTGTGAAAAACAAGGCGTTGGAATGATTGCATCCGACCAGGAGACCTAATGATATCGACTCCCATTCGACGATATGGGGCCGCGATACTCATGTTACTTACCTGCATATTTTCAGGTAGTGTGCTGGCAACAACACACACAGCAACAACGAGTCATAAAGCCCCAATAGTTAAAAAGAAAAGTACCGTTAAAGTAAGCAAGGTAAGCAGTAAACAAGAGTATTCTCGCAATAGTGTAAAGAGCAGTTCACTTCCTGATTTGCGAAAATACCCTTCCGGGACACCAAGGAAAAAAGCGTTTCTCCGGACGGTAATGCCTTATATTACGAAACAGAATCAGGTGATTACTGCCGATCGTAACTGGCTGGTTTCCAAGCAGTACGATGCGCGCTGGTCGCCGAGCGAGCGTACGCGCCTGAAAGAGATCGCCTCGCGCTATAAAGTGAAGTGGTCCGGCAATACTCGCCATATTCCATGGAACTCGTTGCTTGAACGCGTCGATATTATCCCGAACAGCATGGTTGCAACCATGGCGGCGGCGGAAAGCGGCTGGGGAACGTCAAAACTGGCGCGCGTTAACAACAATCTGTTTGGTATGAAGTGTGGTGGTGGAAACTGCCGCGGCGCGGTGAAGGGCTACTCGCAGTTTGATTCGGTGGAAGAGTCCGTTCAGGCCTACGTGAGAAACCTGAATACGCATCCGGCTTATTCATCGTTCCGTAAATCGCGTGCGCAGCTGCGCAAGGCCGATCAGGAAGTGACCGCCAGCACCATGATTCATAAGCTGAAGGGCTATTCGACTAAAGGGTCGAGCTATAACAACTATCTCTTCGCCATGTATCAGGATAACCAGCGGTTGATTGCCGCGCATATGTAATGGCTTATCCATGACATTATTAATGCCCGGCGCGCAAGCCCGGGCATTTTTCTTTGCTCTCTACATCATGACTTCACTGTGCCGATCGCGATACTCCTTCGGCGTCACGTCGTACTCTTTCTTAAACACCGAATAGAAGTACTGCAACGACGGATAGCCGCACATCTGCGAGATTTCATTAATCGACAGGGTGGTTGAAACCAGCAGGCTGCGCGCTTTTTCCAGCTTCTCGCTGTGGATCACCGTATGAATGGTCTCGCCCACTTCCTCTTTGAAGCGTTTTTCCAGATTCGAGCGGGAAATGCCTACGGCGTCCAGTACCTGCTCTACCTTAATCCCTTTACAGGCGTGGTTACGAATATAGTGCATCGCCTGGATAACCGAAGGGTCGGTTAGCGAACGGTAGTCGGTGGAGCGGCGCTCTACTACGCGCATCGGCGGGATAAGCTGTCGTTGAAGCGGCAGCTCTTCATTCTCCAGCAGACGATGCAGCAGCTTTGCCGCCTGATAGCCCATCTGGCGGGTGCCCTGAGCAACGGAAGACAGCGCCACGCGCGACAGATAGCGGGTAAGCTCTTCGTTATCAATGCCAATAACGCACAGCTTTTCCGGAACGGGGATATGCAACAGCTCGCAGGCCTGTAACACATGACGGGCGCGGGCGTCGGTGACGGCGATAATGCCGGTTTGCGGCGGCAGGGTTTGTAGCCAGTCGGCGAGGCGATTTTGCGCATGCTGCCAGTTTTCCGGCGCTGTCTCGAGCCCCTGATAGACCACGCCGCGATATTTCTCTCTGGCGACCAGCTGACAAAAAGCATGCTCGCGCTCTGCGGCCCAGCCTTTACAGCTGGATGTGGGCAGGCCGTAAAAGGCAAAGCGGTTAATGCCCTTTTCCTTCAGATGGAGGAAGGCGCTCTCGACCAGCGCGGCGTTGTCGGTAGCGATGTAGTGAACCGGCGGATAGCACTCCGGGCGGTGGAAGGAGCCGCCGACGCCGACAATTGGAACATTAACGTCGAGCAGCAGGTTTTCAATCTCCGGGTCGTCGTAATCGGCAATAACGCCGTCACCTAACCACTCCTTGATGTTTTCAATTCGCGCCCGAAAATCTTCCTCAATGAAGATATCCCATTCCAATTGCGATGCTTGTAAATATTCGCCGACGCCCTCAACGACCTGGCGGTCATAGGCCTTGTTGGCGTTGAATAACAACGTAATACGGTGACGCTTTTCAAACATAGTGTTGTTCCTGGTCTCTCTTGCAGGCCATACAATACCGGCCAATGCCCGGATTATTTCAAGCTACTTGTGCCTAAGTTTGGCTGTAGCGCAAAGAATTCGGGCATTTTTTTTCAAAGCTCTCAGCTCCGGCGTTTGGTGGCTGAATCCATCCACACCGCGAGTAATAAAATGACCCCTTTAACGATGTACTGCCAGAAGGTGGCGACATCCATCATGCTCATGCCGTTGTCCAGCGCGGACATGATAAACGCGCCCATGACCGCGCCGGCAACGCTGCCGACGCCGCCGGCGAGGCTGGTTCCGCCGATCACGCAGGCGGCGATGGCGTCCAGTTCGGCGATGTTGCCGGCGGAAGGAGAACCGGCGCCCAAGCGCGAACTGAGAATCAACCCGGCAATCGCCACCATCAGGCCATTAATGGCGAACACCGCCAGCTTGGTGCGTTCCACGCTAATGCCGGATAGACGCGCGGCTTCCAGGTTGCCGCCGATGGCGTAGATGCGGCGGCCAAACGCGGTGCGGGTGGCCATAAACATACCCGCCAGCAGCAACGCGGCGAGGATCAGTACCGGCGTCGGGACGCCGCGATAGTCGTTTAATAGCCAGATAGCGCCCAGCACAATAACGGCGGTAATCGTCTGGCGACCTACGGTCGAAGCGGAAGCGGGCGTGGCAAGTCCCAGGGCCTGACGTCGCATACGGCCGCGCCATTGCCAGATAATAAAGGCCGCCATTCCCGCCACGCCGATACCAAAGCCAATACCATCAGGCAGATAGCTCTGGCCGATTTGCGACATCGCCGGGCTGGTGGGAGAGACGGTGGTCCCGTTGGTGATACCTATCAGAATACCGCGGAATGCCAGCATACCGGCGAGCGTCACGATAAATGACGGGACTTTACGGTAGGCGACCCACCAACCGTTCCATGCGCCCAGCAGCAGGCCAAGCGCCAGCGTGACCACAATCGTCAGCGGCAGCGGCCAGCCGAGCCAGACGTCAAATATTGCCGCTGCGCCGCCGAGCAGGCCCATCATCGAGCCGACGGAAAGATCGATCTCGGCGGAAATAATCACAAACACCATGCCGACCGCGAGAATGCCGGTGATGGCGGTCTGGCGCAGCAGGTTAGAGATATTACGCGCGCTCAGATAAGCGCCTTCGGTAGTCCAGGTGAAAAACAGAATAATGGCCACGATAGCGGCGATCATCACGAATACCTGGAGATTCATCCCTTTTAGCCCGGAAAAAGCCCCGGAGACGGGCGGGGTGAGTTTCATTTCAGACGTGTTCTTCGACATGGCGTTCGCTCCTCAGTGCGGCTTCCATCACCTGTTCCTGTGTCAGGCCCTGATTAATCAAATCGGCCTTCAGTTTGCCCTCATGCATCACCAGCACCCGATCGCTTAGCCCCAGTACTTCGGGCAGTTCGGATGAAATGACAATGACGGCGATCCCCTGCTGCACCAGCTGATTAATCAACTTGTAGATTTCGTACTTGGCGCCGATATCAATGCCGCGGGTAGGCTCATCGAGTATCAGAATGCGCGGGTTCAGCAGCAGGCAGCGGGCGAGGATCGCCTTTTGCTGATTGCCGCCGCTCAGGCGACCGATCGCCAGCTCTGGCGATGAGGTTTTGATTTTCAAACGCTGGATGGATTGCTGAATGCAGTGCTGCTCTCCGGCATCGTCAAGGCTGCTCAGCGGGCCGGTAAACTGGTTTAACGCGGCGAGGGTGATATTTTTACCCACCGCCATCACCGGCACGATGCCGTCTTTCTTTCTGTCTTCCGGCACCATGGCGATGCCCTGCGCGATGGCCTGCTGGCAGTTGTGAATCGTCACCTGCTGGCCATCGATGAAAATTTTCCCCTGCCAGCGGCCCGGCCAGACGCCAAACAGGCACTGTACCGCTTCGGTACGACCCGCGCCGACCAGTCCGGCTATCCCCAGAATTTCGCCGCGCCGCAGTGAAAAGGAGACGTCATTGACCCGCTTAATGTGGCGATTGACCGGATGCCAGGCGGTTAAATTTTCTACGCGCAGGATTTCATCGCCGCAGCTATGGGCTTCGTTCGGATAGAGGGCGGTAAGCTCGCGGCCGACCATCATGGTGATGATGTCATCTTCGTTCATGCCGTCAGCGTTACGGGTACCGATATGCTGCCCATCGCGGATCACGCAGATAGTATTGGATATCGCTTTGACTTCATTGAGTTTGTGGGAAATGTAAATACAGGCAATACCGTGATTTTGCAGATCGCGAATAATATTCAGCAGAATGGCCGTTTCTTGTTCCGTTAATGAGGCGGTGGGTTCGTCGAGAATTAACAACCGTACCTGTTTATTTAGCGCTTTCGCTATTTCGACCAGCTGCTGCTGGCCAAGGCCTAAATCGCCGACGCGGGTGTCGGGTGATATGGCTAAATTGACCTGGGCCAGCAGCTTCTCGCAGCGTAAGGTCATGGTTTCGTAATCCAGCAGACCGTGGCGGGAGATCTCCGCGCCGAGAAAAATATTCTCCAGAACGGTCAGGTGTTTTACCAGCGCCAGCTCCTGATGAATGATGGCAATTCCTTTGCGTTCGGTATCGCGAATATGGCCCGGCTGCAAAGTTTCTCCGGAAAAAATAATCTCTCCCTCATAGCTACCGTGCGGGTATATTCCGCAAAGCACCTTCATGAGCGTAGATTTCCCGGAGCCGTTTTCTCCGCATAATGAGACCACTTCCCCGGCGTTCAGCCGCAGGCTGACATTATCAATCGCCTTCACCGCGCCGAAGGTTTTAGTCATGTTTTTCATTTCGAGTAACCAGGACATAGAGGCTCCGCATAAGCGATATCCGGCTGGATGGAGTAACGCCCCCGGCAGAGGGCGTCAGAGATTACAGCTCGCTTTTTTTATGGAAACCGTCTTTGATCACCGTCTGGTCAATGTTGTCTTTATTGACTTCAATGGGCGTCAGCAGACGAGAAGGGACATCTTTCAGGCCGTTGTTGAGCGTGGCGTCAGCCTTCGGCTGTTTGTCGTTGCCCAGTTCGACGGCAATCTCCGCCGCGGTGGTGGCAAGGGTGGCGATCGGTTTGTAGACGGTCATCGTTTGGGTGCCAGCGATAATGCGCTTCACGCCGGCGAGGTCGGCATCCTGACCGGAGATCGCCACTTTGCCTGCGAGCCCCTGGGCGCTCAGGGCCTGAATGGCGCCGCCAGCGGTGGCATCGTTAGAGGCGACAACCGCATCAATTTTGTTATTGTTGGCGGTCAGGGCGTTTTCCATAATTTTCAATGCGTTTTCAGGTAGCCATCCGTCAACCCACTGATCGCCGACGACTTTAATTTTGCCTTCATCAATATAGGGCTTAAGGACTTTCATTTGGCCGGCGCGGAAAAGCTTGGCGTTATTATCAACGGGCGAGCCGCCCATTAAGAAATAGTTACCCTGAGGCACTTTATCGACCAGGCTTTGCGCCTGCATTTCGCCCACTTTCTCATTATTAAAAGAAATATAAAAATCAATGTCGGCATTATTGATGAGACGATCGTAGGCGAGAACTTTAATTCCCTCCTGTTTAGCCTCTTTTATCACATTACTCAGCACTTGACCGTTATAGGGAATAATAACCAGAACGTCGACGCCGCGATTAATCATGTTTTCGATTTGCGACATTTGCGTTTCTTCGTTGCCATTGGCTGACTGGACGAATACTTTTGCACCTAATGATTCAGCTTTATTGGCAAAAATATCGCGATCTTTTTGCCAGCGCTCAAGACGCAGGTCGTCAATCGCCATGCCAATTTTAACTTCTTTCGCAATGCCCGACAGGCTGGTGAGGAGGAGTGAAGCACAGAGCGTTAGGCAAAGGTTCTTTATCTTCATAATAATAACACCTTTTTTGTAAAGTGCAGGATAAGACGAACGATAAAAATAAACGGCCTGATACGTAGCAGATTTTTAACGCGGAAAGGGGCGCTGGCAATTATCTATGCTTATTTTGCCGTTATGAAATTTTGTTTATTTGTTAATTTATGACCGGGATCGTACTTTAATAATTAGTTCTCATCGTATTTCATTGATCTCTCGTGGCGTAAGCAGCGAAGTGAGGGCGTTGTTCTATTGTTTTTGCGACCTGGCGCACGTTTGTGGATTCTCTCAATCACGGTGTGAAATAACGTAATTGAGGAAAGTAAAAAGAGAATTCTATATTGGCTTATGACTTATTACTCGCCGCATCCCTGAATATGGAGTTCATTATGCAGACCTATTTTGATCAACTCGATCGCGTTCGTTATGAAGGCCCGACATCCGCTAACCCACTGGCTTTCCGTCATTACAACCCGGATGAACTGGTGCTGGGCAAACGGATGGAAGAGCACCTGCGCTTTGCGGCCTGCTACTGGCACACCTTCTGCTGGAATGGTGCTGACATGTTTGGCGTGGGCTCCTTTAACCGCCCGTGGCAGCAGCCGGGCGAAGCGCTGGAAATGGCGAAACGCAAAGCGGATGTCGCGTTTGAGTTTTTCCACAAACTGAACGTACCGTACTACTGTTTCCACGACGTTGACGTTTCCCCTGAAGGGGCATCGCTGAAAGAGTATGCCAACAACTTTGCGCAAATGGTTGAAGTGCTGGCGGAAAAACAGCAGCAGAGCGGCGTCAAGCTGCTGTGGGGAACGGCAAACTGCTTTACGAACCCGCGCTATGGCGCCGGGGCGGCAACCAATCCGGATCCGGAAGTGTTCAGCTGGGCGGCGACTCAGGTGGTCACCGCAATGGATGCGACCCACAAGCTGGGCGGCGAAAACTATGTCCTGTGGGGCGGCCGTGAAGGTTATGAAACCCTGCTGAATACCGATCTGCGTCAGGAGCGCGAGCAGATTGGCCGCTTTATGCAGCTGGTCGTTGAGCACAAGCACAAGATTGGCTTCCAGGGTACGCTGCTGATTGAACCCAAACCGCAGGAGCCAACCAAACATCAGTATGATTACGACGCTTCTACCGTCTATGGTTTCCTGAAACAGTTCGGCCTGGAAAAAGAGATCAAACTGAACATCGAAGCGAACCACGCGACGCTGGCCGGTCATACGTTCCATCACGAAATTGCGACTGCCATTGCTCTGGGACTGTTTGGTTCCGTTGACGCTAACCGCGGCGACCCGCAGCTGGGCTGGGATACCGACCAGTTCCCGAACAGCGTTGAAGAAAACGCGCTGGTGATGTACGAAATCCTGAAAGCGGGTGGTTTCACCACCGGCGGCCTGAACTTTGATGCTAAAGTACGTCGTCAGAGCACCGATAAATACGACCTGTTCTACGGCCATATCGGCGCAATGGACACCATGGCGCTGGCGCTGAAAGTTGCCGCGCGCATGATTGAAGGCGGCGAGCTGGATAAACGCGTTGCCAAACGTTATGCCGGCTGGAACGGCGAGCTGGGTCAGCAGATCCTGAAAGGCCAGATGAACCTGGCGGATATTGCTCGCTATGCCACTCAGCATGACCTGGCGCCGCAGCACCAGAGCGGCCATCAGGAACTGCTGGAAAATGTGGTAAACCGCTACCTTTTTGATCGCTAATGAAGGCGATGATGCCCGGCGGGAACGGGCATTGGCTATAACCGATGCTTTATTCGCGCCACGCTTAGCCGTGGCGCGTCAGTAAGGAGAGGCTGTATGTATATCGGGATTGATCTGGGCACCTCGGGCGTCAAAGCTATTCTGCTCAATGAACAGGGCGAGGTCGTGGCTTCGCATACTGAAAAGCTCAACGTGTCACGTCCGCACCCTCTATGGTCTGAACAGGACCCCGAACACTGGTGGCAGGCGACGGAACGCGCGATGAAAGCGCTGGGCGCGCAGCACTCGCTGCGCGAAGTCAAAGCGTTAGGTATTGCGGGCCAGATGCACGGCGCGACGCTGCTGGATAAGCAACAGCGTGTCCTGCGCCCGGCGATTTTATGGAATGATGGCCGCTGCGGTGAAGAGTGCGCGCTGCTGGAAGAGAAAGTCAGCCGCTCGCGGCAGATAACCGGCAACCTGATGATGCCGGGATTCACCGCGCCGAAGCTGCTGTGGGTACAACGCCACGAGCCTGAGATCTTCGAGCGGGTTGATAAAGTCCTGCTGCCTAAAGATTATCTACGTTTACGCATGACCGGCGAGTTTGCCAGCGATATGTCCGATGCCGCTGGAACGATGTGGATGGACGTAGCGCGAAGGGACTGGAGCGATGAGATGCTCGCCGCCTGCGGTCTGAACCGCGACAACATGCCGACGCTGTTCGAAGGATGTGAAGTCACGGGGGCGCTGCGCCCGACGGTTGCGCAGTCGTGGAATATGCCGGAAGCGCTGGTGGTAGCCGGCGGCGGCGATAACGCAGCCGGTGCGGTTGGCGTGGGTATGGCGGATGCGGGGCAGGCGATGCTGTCGCTGGGGACCTCGGGCGTCTACTTTGCGGTCAGCGACGGCTTTCTTAGTAAGCCGGAAAGCGCCGTACACAGTTTCTGCCACGCGCTGCCCGGGCGCTGGCACCTGATGTCGGTGATGCTGAGCGCGGCTTCCTGTCTGGATTGGGCGGCGACATTAACCGGCCTTGGCACGGTTCCGGCGTTGATTGCGGCGGCGGAGTCGGCGAACGAGAGTGCCGATCCTATCTGGTTTCTGCCTTACCTCTCCGGTGAACGTACGCCGCACAACAATCCGCAGGCGAAAGGCGTCTTTTTTGGCCTGACTCATCAACATGGTCCGGCGGAGCTGGCGCGGGCGGTGCTGGAGGGCGTCGGTTATGCGCTGGCGGATGGCATGGATGTGGTGCACTCCTGCGGCGTGAAGCCGGAAAGCGTGACGCTGATTGGCGGCGGCGCGCGCAGCGCGTACTGGCGGCAAATGCTGGCGGATATCAGCGGTCAGCAGCTTGATTTCCGCACCGGCGGCGACGTGGGACCGGCGCTTGGCGCGGCGCGACTGGCGCAGCTGGCGCTGCATAAAAACGTCGCATTCTCCGATCTGCTGCCGCAGCTCCCGCTGGAGCAGGCCCACTGCCCTGATGACGAACGTTTTGCCCGCTACGCCCCCCGTCGGGAGACATTTCGACAGATTTATCAGCAGCTTTTACCGCTGATGTCGTAATATTTTGCCCTCGGTTAACGAGGGCAAATTACATCCATGAATGCATCGTTCGCATTTATCTGTCCTGCGTATTTATATATTCCGAATTTGTCGTTTCTGCTTCCTGAAGCATCAGCAGTAAAGCTTTACCGGTACATAATGGACGCCATCTTTCGCAGGGAGGCTCCATGAAAAATAAGAATATTGCGCCGAAACTGTTGATGGTCATCGGGGCGCTGGTGTATCTGATGGGGATCTGGCACACCTGTCCGTTATTTAGCGGTAAAGGCTATTTCCTCGGCGTACTGGTGATGGGGATGTTCGCCATGCTGGCCCATCAGCGCACGATGCAGGAGGAGCGCAGAAATGACGACGGGTTTGTATCGCTATGCCGACTGGTGCTCCTGCTTTCGCTTGGCCTGTTAATGGTCGGCGCGAGGTTTGTACCTGCCGGTTGGGATGAGAAAAGCATCTACGTGGCGGCCTGGTTTGTGTGCATGTACGGCGCGTCAGCCTTGCCGCATAAAGCACTGGCGGCGGACGTGGCGCCGCAAGACCCCACGGAATAGCCTTAGCTGACGAAACGGCGGCTATCAAACCGCTGAACCAGAGCCGAGAGCAGTAAGCTGCCCAGCAGCGCGGCGCTGAATATCCAGATAATATCCAGTAACGGCCAGCGGCTTAGTTCAAGCCCGCTGGCGCGCAGCGCGTGAATGATCAGCGCATGAAAACCGTAAATCCCTAAAGAATGGCGCGCAATCGGCGCAATAAGCGGCAGCTGACGCCGATTGAGCGTGTTTTTTACCAGCGTCAGCAGAGCGATGGCGCAGACAAAAACCGCAGGACCGCAGTATAAATACCAGGTATCGCCGAAATCGCCGCGCCAGCGCAGCTCGTGCAGCGTGCCGCGTGAGATTACCCACACGCCGGCGATGAACAGCGCGGCGCAGAGGGCGGTCAGCCATTTGTTCTCGGTATCCAGCATGCCGATAGCCCGTCCCAGCACGCCATACATCACGTAGTAAAACGTGTCGCCGTTGATATAAAGATTGAACGGCAGCCATTCAACGCCTCCGGCTTTTACCGGGACCATATTGGGGTTCGCCAGAATGCCCAGTACCAGCATCAGCGCCAGCAGCATCCTGCCGCTTACCTGTTTAACCTGCACCAGCGGCGAAAGCAGATATATCACGACGATGGCGAAGAAAAACCACAGATGGTAGAACACCGGTTTTTGCAGCAAATTCTTCAGCGACAGCTCAACGTTAATATGGGTGAACAGGGTGATATAGAGCAGCGATAGCGTGCTGTAGAAGAGAATGCATAGCGCGATACGCAGAAAATGGCGGGGCTGGGCGCTGCGCTCACCGAAAAACAGATAGCCTGAAATCATGAAAAATAGCGGTACGCTGACGCGGGACGCAGAGTTGAGGATATTGGCCAAATCCCACTCCAGCAGGCTAATCGCGTGCGGGTGCGTAATATACCAGGTAGTGCTATGAATCATGACGACCATCAGGCAGGCAATGCCGCGCAAATTAGTAATCCAGTGTATTTTTTCCTGCATCAGAACCTCAGTTTCACCTTCTCCATCTGGCTCTGACTATCCTTATTCGACCCTGTCGCAGTGGAATAATCTGAGTTTTTCGCCATAGACTTGTCGAGGTGTGGCCCAATTCGCACAATGAGCCGGTTATTTTACGTAAGCTGCACGATAACAATTTACTAACAAGGCGGTCGAGAACAAATGGTGATGAAATATGCGTTTTCTGGACTACTGCTGTGCCTGCTGGCGGGCTGCAGCGCAACGCCGCCTCAGCCTACGCAGAAGGCGCAGAAAGCGCGGATAACGCCGCAGACTACCCTCAATATGGAGCAGCTTTGCAAGGATAATGCCGCCGTCCGTTATAATACAGGCGTGCGCCAGGTGGACGTCAGCCATTTCGAGCAGTTCCAGGGCAGCTTCGAGCTTTCGGGCAAGACTGCGCGGAATGAACGCTTTATCTGTTCTTTTGACCCGGACGGGCAGTTTTTACATCTTTCGATGCGCTAACGACGGCCGCGCTGGCGCTAATTTCCGCAATTTTCCCTAAACAACCCCGTTTCGTACTGTATATCTCGCAGCCAGCGGGTATACTGGCTCCTTCCTTTAAATCCACACGTATCCAGCACGAAATCATATGCAAAAGTTTGATACCAGGACCTTCCAGGGCCTGATCCTGACCTTACAGGATTACTGGGCTCGCCAGGGCTGCACCATTGTTCAACCACTGGACATGGAAGTCGGCGCAGGCACCTCTCACCCGATGACCTGCTTACGCGCATTGGGTCCAGAGCCGATGGCGACCGCCTACGTGCAGCCGTCTCGTCGCCCGACCGATGGCCGTTACGGTGAAAACCCGAACCGCTTACAGCACTACTATCAGTTCCAGGTAGTGATAAAACCCTCCCCGGAGAACATCCAGGAGCTCTACCTTGGCTCGCTGAAAGAGCTGGGTATGGACCCGACCATCCACGACATTCGCTTCGTCGAAGACAACTGGGAAAACCCGACGCTGGGCGCCTGGGGTCTGGGTTGGGAAGTGTGGCTGAACGGTATGGAAGTCACGCAGTTCACCTACTTCCAGCAGGTGGGCGGTCTGGAGTGTAAGCCGGTTACCGGCGAGATCACCTACGGTCTGGAACGTCTGGCGATGTATATCCAGGGTGTCGACAGCGTTTACGATCTGGTCTGGAGCGATGGCCCGCTGGGGAAAACGACCTACGGCGACGTGTTCCATCAGAACGAAGTGGAGCAATCCACCTATAACTTCGAATACGCTGACGTGGACTTCCTGTTCTCCTGCTTCGAGCAGTACGAGAAAGAAGCCCAGCAGCTGCTGGCGCTGGAAAACCCGCTGCCGCTGCCTGCCTACGAGCGCATTCTCAAAGCCGCCCATAGCTTTAACCTGCTGGACGCGCGTAAAGCCATCTCCGTCACCGAGCGTCAGCGCTATATCCTGCGCATTCGCACCCTGACCAAAGCAGTGGCTGAAGCTTACTATGCTTCCCGTGAAGCCCTTGGCTTCCCGATGTGCAACAAGAATAAATAAGAGGCGGCCATGTCTGAGAAAACTTTCCTGGTGGAAATCGGCACTGAAGAACTGCCACCAAAAGCCCTGCGCAGCCTGGCTGAATCCTTTGCTGCGAACGTGACCGCAGAGCTGGATAACGCTGGCCTTGCGCACGGTAAAGTTGAATGGTTTGCCGCGCCGCGCCGTCTGGCGCTGAAAGTGGCGAATCTGGCGGCTGCGCAAGCAGACCGCGAAGTCGAAAAACGCGGTCCGGCGATTGCCCAGGCGTTTGACGCCAGCGGCCACCCGAGTAAAGCGGCCGAAGGCTGGGCGCGCGGCTGCGGTATCACCGTCGATCAGGCGGAACGTCTGACGACCGATAAGGGCGAATGGCTGCTGTATCGTGCTCACGTGAAAGGCGAGAGCACCGAAGCGCTGCTGCCAAACATGATCGCAACCTCGTTGGCGAAGCTGCCGATCCCGAAACTGATGCGCTGGGGCGCGTCCGACGTCCACTTCGTGCGTCCGGTTCATACCGTGACCCTGCTGCTGGGCGACAAAGTCATCCCGGCAACTATTCTGGGCGTCCAGTCCGATCGCGTTATTCGCGGCCACCGCTTTATGGGCGAGGCTGAGTTCACTATCGACAATGCCGATCAGTATCCGCAGATCCTGCTGGAGCGCGGTAAAGTCATCGCCGATTACGAACAGCGTAAAGCCAAAATTAAAGCCGATGCAGAAGAAGCAGCGCGTAAAATTGGCGGCAACGCCGATCTGAGCGAAAGTCTGCTGGAAGAGGTGACTTCACTGGTGGAATGGCCGGTAGTCCTCACCGCGAAGTTCGAAGAGAAATTCCTTGCGGTGCCTGCCGAAGCGCTGGTTTACACCATGAAGGGCGACCAGAAGTACTTCCCGGTTTACGACAACGCGGGCAAGCTGCTGCCGAACTTCATCTTCGTCGCCAACATTGAGTCGAAAGATCCGCAGCAGATTATCTCCGGTAACGAGAAAGTGGTTCGCCCGCGCCTGGCGGATGCTGAGTTCTTCTTCAATACTGACCGTAAAAAACGTCTGGAAGATAACCTTCCGCGTCTGCAAACCGTCCTGTTCCAGCAGCAACTGGGTACGCTGCGCGATAAGACCGATCGTATTCAGGCGCTGGCCGGCTGGATCGCCGAGCAGATTGGCGCTGACGTGAATCATGCCACCCGCGCGGGCCTGCTCTCCAAGTGCGACCTGATGACCAACATGGTCTTCGAGTTCACCGATACGCAGGGCGTGATGGGCATGCACTACGCGCGCCATGATGGCGAAGCGGAAGACGTTGCGGTTGCCCTGAACGAGCAGTATCAGCCGCGCTTTGCCGGCGATGACCTGCCGTCTAACCCGGTAGCCTGCGCGGTTGCGATTGCCGATAAGATGGACACCCTGGCGGGTATCTTTGGCATCGGTCAGCATCCGAAAGGCGATAAGGACCCGTTTGCGCTGCGCCGCGCCGCGCTGGGCGTGCTGCGTATTATCGTTGAGAAGAACCTCAATCTGGACCTGCAGACCCTCACCGAAGAAGCGGTGCGTCTGTACGGCGATAAGCTGACCAACGGCAACGTCGTTGATGATGTTATCGACTTCATGCTGGGGCGCTTCCGCGCCTGGTATCAGGATGAAGGCTATACCGTCGACACGATTCAGGCGGTACTGGCGCGTCGTCCGACCCGTCCGGCAGACTTCGATGCGCGTATGAAGGCGGTTTCCCACTTCCGTACCCTCGAAGAGTCCTCTGCGCTGGCGGCGGCCAACAAGCGTGTTTCTAACATTCTGGCGAAATCAGACGTTACGCTGAACGATATCGTCCATGCTTCGGTATTGAAAGAAGCGGCCGAGATCAAGCTGGCAGGCAATTTAGTCGTGCTGCGCGATAAGCTGCAGCCGTACTTCGCCGAAGGGCGTTACCAGGATGCGCTGATTGAGCTGGCGTCCCTGCGCGAGCCGGTGGATGAGTTCTTTGAGAACGTGATGGTGAACGCAGAAGATCAGGACGTGCGCGTAAACCGACTGACGCTGCTGTCCAAGCTGCGCGATCTGTTCCTGCAGGTAGCGGATATTTCCCTGCTGCAGTAAGTGAATGGGTAATAATAAAAAACCTGCCTGCGGGCAGGTTTTTTTATGCATGGAATATAAATAAATGAACCGTTAATAATTCTCTGAATAATATTTATTTAATTTGCATTGATTGCCAGGAATTATTTTAGGAATATGCCAACGTAATCTGGTCAGATATTTACGGTAGAATGCTGACGGGTGCTTGAGACTGTTTGTCTCAGGCGTTCAGCGGGAGACAGACAGAGAAAAGCCCCACCTGATGATAAATCAAAGTGAGGCTCCCCTATGCATCAACACCATAAGAGTAGCCTCTTACCTGTTGAAAATCAACACGGGAGGCGAGGAATGCCGCAAAAGTATCTGTTGTTTAGCTTAATAGTGATTTGCTTCACTATTTTATTATTTACCTGGATGGTGCGTGATTCGCTGTGTGAATTACAGCTCAGACAGGGGAATATTGAGCTGGTGGCGTTCTTAGCCTGTGGGATTAAAACGTAAGAGACGGTGGCGGAGAGCGATCTCCGCCATTCTTACGGCGTGAAGCATTCTCAAGGCACCCTGTTTTTTTCATCAAATAAATAATTTGCCTCCTGTTTTCAGGAGGCTTTTTTTTACCGTTTTGCCATCCGGTGAAAAAACAGGCTTGAAATTCATATCAGGGTGTGGCTATCCTATGGCCCGACGAATCCCTCGTCTTACTGGAGAGCACGCGCCAAATGAACAAACACGACTGATGAATCTCATGCCTTGCTTAGCGCTATTGGCGAGCAGGGTAAGTATTGATTTCATTCAGGAGTGCTTATGGCTCATTGTGCCCAGATCCCCTCTTTTATTTTGCATCAGGTCACCTGTCACTTTGCGACAGGAGATACCCTTTTTGGTCCGCTGAATTTATCGCTGGACTCCTCTCTTTGCGGCCTTGTCGGGCGCAACGGCGTCGGTAAAACCCGGCTTTTACGCTTGCTGGCGGGCCATGACACACCGTCGAGCGGCCACATCGAGCGCATGGTTTCCGTGAGCTACGTTGCTCAGCTGCGGGATAGGGTTTCAGAGATGACGCTGGCGGAATTGCTGGGCCTGGAGTCCATTTTCGCTGCTCTCGCTCGCCTTGATCGAGGGGAGGGACGAAGTGACGATCTTGAACGTCTTGATGGTTTTTGGGATCTCCCGGATCGTCTGGATACGGCGTTTCTTGTGGCTGGCTTAGGTACATTTTCTCCTGCACGGCCCGCCTCTTCGCTGAGCGGCGGTGAAAGAGTGAAGGCGCAGCTTTGCGGGGCATTCCTGTCCGGCGCCGATTTTCTTCTACTTGATGAACCCACCAACCATCTCGACCGTCCGGGACGCGAGTGGCTGTATCAGCAGCTTAAACAATGGCGCGGCGGGGCGCTAATTGCCAGCCATGACCGGGAGTTATTAGCGGTAATGCCGCGTATCCTTGAGCTGACGCCTGCGACTTTGCGTCGCTACGGCGGCAACTATGCGGATTATCAGCAGCAGCGTGAGCTGGAACAGCAGGCGGCTCGCTCCGCGCTGGATCATGCCGTCGCTGAACGGCGCCGTACCCGCGCGCGGATGCACAAAGAGCACGATGCCTGCCAGCGGCGTTCCGCGCAAACGTTACGCACCGTCGATACGCTAAATATCGCGTCATTCGAGCGGGTTGCCTGGAAAGGCGCAGCAAAAGAACGTCCCGGCAGCCTGCAGCGCCAGCATCGACAGCAAAATGGCGCCCTTAACAACGCGGTAGTACAGGCGCGGGAGAGAGTGGAAGAGGAGAGCCCGGTGATGTTTACGTTACCTGGCAACCGGATAGCCCCGGGAAAACAGGTGCTGGAACTGGATGCGGTGCGGTTGGCGCATACGATGTTGGCACCGCTGAGCTGGCGGATGGATGGGCCAATGCGGGTGGCGCTGCGTGGTCCCAACGGCTGCGGTAAAACCACGTTGCTGAAAACGCTGCTGGGTCTGGAGCTGCCGATCGCTGGACGCTGCCGCTTATCGGTTAACGCGGCGTATCTGGACCAGCATCTGACCCAGCTGGACCTGTCATTATCGGTTATGAAGCACCTGAACCTTGGCGATACGCCCTTAGAAGAAGGCGCGTTGCGTAGCCAGCTGGCGCAGCTACAGCTGGGGGCGGATAAAGTCGATCTGCCGCTATCGGCCCTGAGCGGAGGCGAGAGACTGAAGGCGGCGCTGGCCTGCGTACTCTGGCGGCGTGATGCCACGCAGCTTCTGCTGCTGGACGAGCCCACGAATCATCTCGATTTGGCATCCACTCAGGCGATTGAAAAAGCGCTGGCCCGGTTTCCCGGTGCGATGCTGGTGGTCTCGCATGATGAAGCTTTCTTGCAGGCGCTGAAGCTGTCCCACAGTCTGACATGGCGGGAAGATGGCTGGTGCTTTGAGAGGCTATAAAAGAAATCCGCCATTTACGATGGCGGTGACCTACGCTGCAAATAAAAAAATCCCCGCCGTATGGCAGGGACTTAGAATTTTGAGCTTTTTAAGCTTACAGGCTGGTTACGTTGCCAGCTGCCGGGCCTTTAGCGCCGCTTTCGATGGTGAAGGAAACTTTCTGACCTTCGTCCAGAGATTTGTAGCCATCGTTCTGGATAGCAGAGAAGTGTACGAACACGTCTTTAGAGCCATCGTCAGGAGTGATGAAGCCAAAGCCTTTGTCAGCGTTGAACCATTTTACGATACCAGTCATTTTACCGGACATAGTGAATTACCTTTAAAAAAATAAATGAGCCTTGCGGCGTTACGGTCTGGACTACAGATTTAAAGCGATAAAGGGAAAGTTCACTACCGGGGTATCAACGGATAACCTTTGAAGGACTGCTCTATTCGAATGCTCTGTGGTCTTTACTTCAAACCTGCGAGCATTAACGCATTTTCACGTCGTGATAGCAAACTTTTTTTTCGTTGGCTTGAAAACGGTCCTTTAGCAGGACCGCTAGCCGAAACCTATAAACGCTAAAATTATGAATCAATAAGCTGTCTTGAAAGCTGCGGATTGGCCTGTATCAGGCGCATCAGCTTAAGCTCCGTGGGCGAAGGCCGTACGCGTCTTGACTCCCACTCTTGTACCATTGCTACGCTGACGCCCATGGCGTTGGCAAAATCATCGATTTTCAGCCCGGTACCTTTGCGTAGCTGGTCAAATTCAATGCATGCGGCGGGCTTACGCGTCAGGGAGGCCGCCTGAGCCTGATCTTTAAAAATAATTTGTTCAAGGTTGCTCAGCAGTTCAAATGCAGGATCTTTATATTCCATTGAGGACTCCTCTCTTTCATACGGCGGAGGGTGAATTATGTAGAGCCTCTTAAGAATAGTCGGAAAAAAAGCCCAGGAATGATTACCCTGATAATTATTTATCACCAGAGGTTCTTCAGGTCCGTTGCAGACGCTATAAGGTGCTGAAAAGTAATAGAGAGAGCAGTTAAGCAAATTATTGTAAACAGGTCAGAAGAAAAGCAGAAATGGCCAGCGCGCGCCCGCTGGCCGGTGTATTACGCCTTTTGCAGCTTCTCCACTTCGCCTGGCGCAGCCGCAGGTTGCCGCTGACCCAGCTTATATTTCACCAGCAGGGCGATGGCCGACAGAAATGCCGGGATAGCCAGCAGGGAGAAAATTGTTTCGAAAGAGAGCTGGGCCTGCATCAGGAATGCGCCGCTAAACGCCCCGAGAATGCCGCCAAAGCGGCCAATACCCAGCATCCAGGCCACGCCGGTTGCGCGTCCCTGAGTGGGATAGAAGCCGGCAGCCAGCGCCGGCATCGACGATTGCGCGCCGTTCATAATGCTGCCGGCGATAAATACCATAATCCCCATCAGCAGCAGGTTATGGGTTGAGAAACCGACCAGACAAACAAAGACCCCCGTCAGCAGCCAGCCTACCGCCACGACTTTGTTTGGATTGAGCTTATCCATCAGCGCGCCGAGAATGAGTACGCCAATGCCGCCACCCAGCGGGAACAGCGCGGTGATAATGGAGGCCTGGCTCATCGTCGCCCCGGTTTCGCGGATGAGCAGCGGCAGCCAGCTGGTCAGTAAATAGAAGATCAGCAGGCCCATAAAGTAGGTCAGGCAAAGCATCACGGTGCCGACGGCGTAGCGCGGAGAAAAAATCACGCCGATGGACGATTTCTCTTTTACCTGGCCCGCTTCGCGTAGCTCAAATTCCGCCTGCTCAGGAACAGGTGCGATGCGGCGCAGGATCGCGGCGATACGCTGCGCAGGCTGGCGTTTGACCACCATATAGCGCGCGGATTCCGGTAGAAAAAAGATCAAAACGACCGCCAGCAGCAGCGGCATTACGCCACCGAGCACCAGCACGCTTTGCCAGCCGTAATGGGGGATCATCCAGGCGGAGAGAAAACCGCCCAGCGAGGAGCCCATTGGAAAGCCAACGAACATCAGATTGACCATTAGCGCTCTGCGGCGCTCAGGGGCATATTCGCTCATCAGCGTCGCGGCGTTCGGCATGGCGGCACCCAGCCCAAGGCCGGTGAGAAAACGCAACAGCGTTAGCTGATTAAGGCTGGTAGCAAAGGCGGTCAGCAGGCTGAAGCCGCCGAAAACCACAATGGACAAAATCAGAACTTTTTTGCGCCCAACGCGATCGGCGAGCGGTCCGGCGGTCAGCGCGCCGACGGCGAGCCCGACTAAGGCGGCGCTCATCACCGGGCCTAACGCCGATTTTTCGACGCCCCATTCCTGTACCAGGTCAGAGGCGATAAAGCCGATTATCGCGGTATCGAATCCGTCCATCGCGACGGTGATAAAACATAAGGCCAGAATCATCCACTGGTATTTCGTGAAGGGATGTTCATTGATAAAAGCCTGAATATCGATGGTTGTTTTCTTCATGCGGCATTCCTGGCAGGCAGAGCGGGGGACAGAGATATACCCGTCATACTTCAAGTTGCCTGTGCGTTGGCTTCGCTCGTTCACCCCAGTCACTTACACCAGTAAGCGCCTGGGACTCTCTCACTTGCCGCGTTACGCGGCTTAAGGCCTCGCCCCTTACGGTGCCAGCGCAAGCGCTGTTCAAAACGGTTAACCGCTTTGTCCCGCAACTCGAATTACTTGGGGTATCGATTATTGTTATCTCCCTCGCGGTCGTTGATGTTGTTTGTGCGATTATCGAACAAAGAGCCGTTAATCGCTCATTTAATAAAATCATCGAACGGCGGTTCAGGCAATGCAGGCGAAAAGGGAAGCGTGCGATTATCGTCCACTTTGCGACGTGGGCAGAAAAGAGAATAGATTAATAATAGTAAAATCAAATATTTAAATGTTTCGGTCGAATGCCGGATGATAGCGGTAATTGTGATGAACTTAACAGCCGACGCGACTGGCCGCTAAAACGCTAAAAAGCCGGCTTTCAGGGAGGAAGATTGTGAGGAAAAGGTATCCTGCAAGGCCGACCTGGACTATCCTTGTCAGCGTCTGGCACGTGTGTGTCTGTTTGCGCTTTTTTTGGCTGAAAGGAGTAAAAAAATGGCGACAGGAAAGTCCTGCTCTCGCTGGTTTGCGGCTATTGCGGCCCTGTTAATGGTGGTTAGCCTGAGTGGGTGTTTTGATAAAGAAGGCGATCAGCGCAAAGCGTTCATCGATTTCCTGCAAAATACGGCAATGCGTAGCGGCGAACGTCTGCCGACGCTGACCGCCGATCAGAAAAAACAGTTTGGGCCTTTCGTTTCCGATTATGCGGTGATTTATGGCTATTCACAGCAGGTAAGCCAGGCGATGGATGCGGGTTTGCGTCCGGTGGTGGATAGCGTAAACGCGATCCGCGTACCGCAGGATTATGTCACCCAGCGCGAGCCGCTGCGTCAGGCAAACGGCGCCCTCGGCGTACTGAGCCAGCAGCTGGAGAATGCAAAAATGCAGGCGGATGCCGCTCACGGCGCGCTGAAGCAGGGGGACGATCTCAAGCCGGTCTTCGACCAGGTGTATAATAAAGTCGTGACCGCGCCGGCGAATGCGCTACAGCCGCTTATTCCGGCCGCTCAGGTCTTTACCCAGCAGCTGGTGCAGGTAGGCGATTTTATTGCTCAGCAAGAATCCCAGGTTAGCTTTGCGGCGAACGGTATTCAGTTCCCGACTTCGCAGCAGGCCAGCCAGTACAATACGCTGATTGGGCCGCTGGCCGCTCAGCACCAGGCCTTCAACCAGGCGTGGACGGCAGCTGTTAACGCGACTCGTTAATGGCTCTGATAGCCCGGGCAAGGCTTCACCTTCGCCCGGGTTTTCTTTTTCCCCTTCTCACTTCACCTGCGGATTCACGCAGTTCTTTTCCACTTTACCGTTCAGAGCATTAATCAGGTTATCCACCGCGCAGGCCGCCATGTTATAGCGGGTTTCATGCGTTGCGGAGCCAATATGCGGCACGGCAACAACGTTCGGCATAGTCAGCAGCGGGGAGTCTTTCGCCAGCGGCTCTTGTTCGAAAACGTCCAGTCCGGCGGCGTGAATAACCCCTTCCTGCAGCGCGGCAATCAGCGCCTTTTCGTCCACTACCGGGCCGCGCCCGGCGTTAATAAAGATGGCGCTGGACTTCATTTTGGCGAACTGTTCTTTGCCGAACAGATGATAAGTCTCGTCGGTCAGCGGTAGGATCAGGCAGACAAAATCCGCTTCCTGCAGCAGGGTATCGAGATCGCAATAGCGGGCGTTAAAGCGCTCTTCCGCCTGCGGGTGCTGGCGGCGGGCATTGTAGAGAATCGGCATACCGAAGCCCGCGTGGGCGCGCTGGGCGAGCGCCATTCCGATACGCCCCATACCCACGATGCCGAGGGTTTTATGATGCACATCGTTGCCAAACCAGTCCGGACCGATGCTTTTGGTCCACTCCCCGGCCTTCACGCGGTTGGCCACCTCAACCACCCGACGCGCGGTGCTCAGTACCAGGGCCATTACGGTATCTGCGACGGTTTCGGTCAGCACGGTCGGGGTGTGCATCAGCAGCACCTTACGCGCATTCAGCGCTTCGACGTCGAAGTTATCGTAACCGACGGAAATGGTCGAGGTCGCACGAAGCTTGGGCATTTTCTCCAGTAACGCGGTATCGACTTTTTCGCTGGAACCCAGCAGGCCAACCGCTTCAGCGAACGCGTCGGCGTGCTGCGAAACGGTCTCCGGACGCAGGTTTTTCACCTGAGTGACGGTAAAGTGTTGTTCCAGACGCTGTTGCAGGTCGTCGGGAAGCGTTTTGTAGAGAATAACTGACGGCTTCATGCGGTTCTCCGTTGCGTTAAGGTTTCAGGCGTGACGTGCGCCAAGCGGAAGTTTTTGATTATTAGCAGGCTTAACAATCAAAGTAAGCCATACCGAGACGAAAAGCGCCACTCCCATGAAAATGTACGAGGCTGCGGGGCTGCCGGTTGTGCCGTTCAGGTAACCGACAAACCATGAACCGAAGAACGAACCCAGCGCGCCCATGCTGTTAATCAGCGCCATGGCGCCGCCGGCGACGTTGCGCGGCAGCATCTCAGGAATGATGGCGAAGAACGGCCCGTAGGGGGCGTACATCGCCGCGCCGGCAATCACCAGCAGGGTGTACGAGATCCAGAAATGGTTGGCGCCAACGGCCCAGGAACCAATAAAGGCGAAGGCGGCAATCAGCAGCAGCGGCCAGACGAACAGCTTGCGGTTCTGCATTTTATCAGAGGCCCAGGAGACTACGATCATCGCGATGGTCGCCGCCAGATAGGGAACCGAGGAGAGCCAGCCGACTTCGACCATGCCCATATTCTCGCCGCCGCTGCGGATAATGGACGGCAGCCACAGAACGAAACCGTAAACCCCGATGCTCCAGGCGAAATACTGCATGCACAGCAGGATAACATTGCGCGAGCGGAAGGCTTCGCCGTAGTTGCGCACCGGTTTGATTCCCTGCTGTTCACGCTCCAGCTGCTCCTGTAACGCGGCTTTTTCACTTTCCGCCAGCCAGTTGACCTGCGACGGTTTATCTTTTACCAGCACCCACCAGCAGAAGGCCCAAATTACCGCCGGAACCCCTTCAATAATAAACATTTCCCGCCAGCCGAAAGCCTGGATGAGATAGCCGGATACGACCGACATCCACAGCACCGTCACCGGGTTACCGAGGATCAGGAAGGTATTGGCGCGGGAGCGTTCAGATTTCGTAAACCAGTTGCTGATGTAAATCAGCATCGCCGGCATGACCGCAGCCTCGACAACGCCAAGGATAAAGCGAATCGCCGCCAGCGCGGGGATATTGTGCACCATCCCGGTCAGCGAGGCGCAGGCACCCCACAGGATCAGACAGATAAAAATCAGTTTACGTACGCTGCGGCGTTCGGCGTAAATCGCGCCGGGGATCTGAAAGAAGAAGTAGCCGAGGAAGAACAGCGCTCCCAGCAGGGAGGAGATACCTTTGGTGATCCCCAGGTCTTCGGTAATACCGGCCGCCGAAGCGAAGCTGAAGTTAGCGCGGTCGAGGTATGCCAGGCTATACGTGATAAACACGATAGGCATGATGTACCACCAGCGTTTTGTTGCATTCGTTGAACTATTCATAGGTTTGCCTCTGTAATTGAGGTGACGCTCATCATAGAAAAGATCCGTTACGCCGCGCTGCATGTAGGGTACAGAACGGCCTGACGTTGTGCTGAATCTGTTTACTCGTCCAGCGCCTCGCGCGTGGGTAAGCCTTCGCTATCGCCCTGAACCTGTATGGCCAGGGAGCCAATTTTATTTCCACGTTTTACCGCCTGCTGCAGCGGTTTTCCTTCCAACAGGGCGCTGATGACCCCGACGGCAAAACCATCGCCCGCGCCGACGGTATCGACGACGTTATCCACTTTTATTGCCGCGACGGCCCCCTGTTCGCCGTCGGCGGTTTTATACCAGGCGCCATCGGTTCCGGTTTTAATGATGACCGCGCGAACACCGTGGCGGAGATAAAAGTCCGCAATAGCTTCCGGCGTTTGCTGGCCGGTCAGAATCATGCCTTCTTTTAAACCCGGCAGAACCCAGTCGGCCTGGAAGGCGAGCTGGTTAAGCTTCCCCACCATTTCGGCTTCGCTTTTCCACAGCACAGGCCGCAGATTGGGGTCGAACGAAATGGTTTTTCCCTGCGCCTTCATGGTGCGTGCCGCGCGGTACAGCAGGGCGTATGAACTTTCCGACAGCGCGGCGGCCACGCCGCTTAAGTGCAGGTGGCGGGCGCTGGCGAAGTACGATTCGTTAAAGTCGTCTGGCGAAAGATGGCTGGCGGCGGATCCTTTACGGAAGTATTCCACGATGGGATCGGTTCCATTTTCAACTTTAGATTTCAGCTGAAAGCCGGTAGCGTAGCGGCTATCGGTGCTCACGCCGCAGGCGTCGATCCCCTCCTTCGCCAGCGTATTGAGGACGAAGCGGCCAAAGCTGTCCGCGCCAACGCGGCTTACCCAGCCGACGCTTAAGCCGAGGCGGGCCAGCCCGGTCGCGACGTTCAGCTCCGCGCCCGCCACGCGCTTCATAAAGTGTTCTACATCGGCCAGCTCGCCGGTTTCGGTGGCGACAAACATCGCCATAGCTTCGCCTATCGTGATGACATCTAATGGTTTTTGCATAACTTAATCCTCACGTAACAGCTTGACGTAGCGGCGGGTCACGGCCGTCAGGTCATGGCCAGTCAGCGGAAATTCGATCCCCCGCGGGGCATCGGCGGGCAGGTTGTTGAGCAGCGCCAGCCAGCGTGCGGAGGCCTCATCCGGCGGCACGGCGCGAAACTGCGAATGGTGCGGCTCAGCCGCCTTAACATGAATATAGCTAACGGCCGGGGCCAGGTGGCGAGCAGCCTCTTCCGGCGAGTCGCCGACCCATAGCCAGTTGCCCATATCAAAGGTGAGGGTGATCGGCAGCTGATTAACCCGGCAGGCGGCTTTGAAGCGCTGCATCGGCGCCAGCTGGCCGCAGTCGGTTTGGTCGTTTTCCACCACCAGCGCCATCCCGCTCTCCTGCAGAATTTCGCGCAGAGCTTCGAGGTCATCGTGGTGGCTAAAGTGGCCCAGCGAGAGCTTCAGCCACAGCGCGTTGAGCGTTTGCGCTTCCTGCAAAAAGTCGCTAAGACGCGGGTTGAGCGAGCCGTCTGCGGCAAACAGGGCTTCCGGCGCGGAATAGCAGACCAGCAGGCCGCGCCGCTCAATGTCGGCCGCTAATTCCGCCAGGCGGGACAGTTCATCGGGGGTGAACAGTTCGCGGCGGATCTCTACGCCATCGGCGCCGGAACCGGCGATAAACGGCAGGACGGCGGACTGCCCGCCCAGTGCTTTAACGTGGTCATTCCCGTACGCGGCGGTAACGACAATAATCTTTCTGGCCATCCCAATACTCCCGACGATTATCTGATGCGTTGCTTATTACGCTAAATGGTATCGGTTCCAAAGCAAAGGCCAGCATGTCTGATTTATGATCGCCATCACGAAGGATCGCTAGCGGGAGGTTGAGCCTCTGACGATCAGCTCTCCGGAAAATACCCTTTCGCAGACCGGGTCGGTGCTGCCTTCAATCCGGCGCACCACCTGCTCGACGGCGGCGAAGCCAATCTGCCAGGTCGGCTGTTTGAGCGTAGTAATCCCCACGCCCGCCAGCTCGGCCCACTCCAGTTCATCGAAGCCCAGCAGGCCGATATCGCTGCCCCAAATCAGGCCTACGCGTTTCAGGGAGCGTGCCACCTGCAGCGTCAGCGCGCCGTTGGCGGAAATTACCGCCTTACGCATGCCGCGATGGTGGGAGTGGAAATGACGCAGGACGTTATCCAGCATCGCGCCATCGTTCAACGGCACTTCGGCGTTTTCCGCGACGATGCCGGTATGGCGCTGGAGCGTCTGGCGAAACGCGCTCAGGCGCTCGCGACGGGTATTGACTGAGCCAAGGGGCTCGCTGAGGAACAACAGCGCTTCGAAGCCTTTCTCCACCAGATGTTCGGTGGCCGTGGTGGCGGCCTGGGTATTATCGAGGCCGACGACATCGCAGGCGAATTCCGGAATCTTGCGGTCGATAAGCACCATCGGCAGCGCCGACTGCTGCAGGCGGTTAAGGCCATCCTCGCGCATCCCGACGGCGTTGACCACAATCCCCTCGACCTGGTAGCTGCGCAGCAGGTCGAGATAGTGCAGTTCCTGATCCAGCTCGTTGTTGGTATTACATACCAGTAGGGTGAATCCCTTTTCACGACAGGCCGCTTCAATACCGCTGAGCACGTTGACGGAGTAGGGATTGGTAATATCGGCGATGATCAGGCCGATCAGTCGGGTGCGGCCATGCTTCAGGCCGCGGGCCATCAGGCTGGGACGATAGTCGAGCTCGGCAATGGCTTTTTCAATGCGTCCCAGCAAATCGTCGGAAAGCAGGTGCTTCTCGCCGTTCAGATAGCGTGAAATGCTGGTTTTGCCGGTCTTTGCGGCTTTCGCCACATCGCTAATGGTTGCTCGCGCCGCTTTCGCCATGGTGGCTTCCTTTGCTGAAATCTGCACACACCTTAACGCGAAAATCCGCTATATCAAGCATTTTGCCCGGCGATTCGCCGGGCAAAGGGGGAGGTTACTGCAGCGGGCTGAGGGTAATTTCCACGCGGCGGTTCTGCGCTTTCCCTTCCGCCGTGCTGTTGCTGGCGATGGGGTTCGCCGGACCCATGCCAGTCGTGCGGATGCGACTGGCCGCTACGCCCTGGGTGATAAGCGCGCTGGCGACGCTCTCCGCGCGCTGCTGAGAAAGACGCATATTCAGATCCTGGCTACCGGTACTGTCGGTATAGCCAACTACGTTAACCGCGGTTTTCTCATACTCTTTGAGCACCATTGCCACCCCGGTCAGGGTATTGGCGCCTGCCGGTTTGAGATTGGCGCTGCTGCTGTCGAAGGTCACATTGTTTGGCATATTCAGTACGATATTGTCACCGTTGCGCGTCACGCTTACGCCGGTTCCCTGCATTTTGTCGCGCAGCTTCGCTTCCTGCACGTCCATGTAGTAACCGATGCCGCCGCCCAGCGCTGCACCGGCCGCTGCGCCAATCAGCGCGCCTTTGCCGCGGTCATGTTTGGAAGAGGAGAGCACGCCGACGCCTGCGCCGACCAATGAACCAATGCCCGCGCCGATCCCGGATTTACCTGCTTCGCGTTCGCCAGTGTAGGGGTTGGTGGTACAGCCAGAAATGACCAGTGCGCCGCTAACGATAGCCGCAATCATGAGTACGCGTTTTTTCATCTTAATTCCTTAATCCTTTTTATTCTTTGCCACAGCGACCGTGACGGTTGATTATGACGCCCGAAGCCGGAGAAAATTCCGCAGAGAGCATCTCAATTTGTAAATAACATTGAACGGCTGAATAACTTGTCGTCACTACACCTGCTATCGCTGACCAGGAGCCCGTTTTGCCAACTTCATCTGCCACCAAAACTATTCTGACCGCCGCCCACTGGGGACCCATACTGGTCGAAACCGATGGTGAAAACGTCATCTCGTCGCGCGGAGCGCTTGATACGCCTTTCGCCAACTCCCTGCAAACTGCCGTGCGCGATCAGGTACACAGCAAAACTCGGGTACGTTACCCGATGGTGCGTAAGGGATTTCTCGCCTCGCCAGAAAGCCCACAAGGCGTGCGCGGGCAGGACGAGTTTGTGCGGGTGAGCTGGGAGCAGGCGCTGGATCTGATTCACGCTCAGCATCGACGCATTCGCGACAGCTATGGCCCGAGCGCCATCTTCGCGGGTTCCTACGGCTGGCGTTCTAACGGCGTGCTGCACAAAGCGGCGACGCTGCTCCAGCGCTATATGAGCCTGGCGGGCGGTTATACCGGGCATCTGGGCGATTATTCCACCGGCGCGGCGCAGGCGATCATGCCGTACGTGGTTGGCGGTAATGAGGTTTATCAGCAGCAGACCAGCTGGCCAATGGTGCTGGAACATAGCGATGTGGTGGTGCTGTGGAGCGCTAACCCATTAAATACGCTAAAAATTGCCTGGAACGCTTCCGATGAACAGGGCATCCCGTGGTTCGATCGTCTGCGTCAGAGCGGGAAGCGGGTGATCTGCATCGATCCAATGCGATCGGAAACGGCGGAATTCTTTGGCGACGCGGCGGAGTGGATCGCCCCGCATATGGGCACCGACGTGGCGCTGATGCTCGGTATCGCCCATACGCTGGTGGAAAACGGCTGGCAGGATGAGGCGTTTTTGGCCCGCTGCACCAGCGGCTATGACGTTTTCGCCCGCTATCTGACCGGGGAGAGCGACGGAACGGCCAAAACGGCGGAATGGGCGGCGGCGATCTGCGGCATTAGCGCGGAGAAAATTCGCGAACTGGCACAACTTTTCCACGAAAACACCACCATGTTAATGTCCGGCTGGGGAATGCAGCGCCAGCAGTTTGGCGAACAAAAGCACTGGATGCTGGTGACCCTTGCCGCCATGCTCGGCCAGATTGGCACCGAGGGCGGAGGCTTTGGCCTCTCCTATCACTTTGCCAACGGCGGCAACCCTACGCGCCGCGCGGCGGTGCTGGCCTCAATGCAGGGCAGCGTGGCGGGCGGTACCGATGCAGTGGAAAAAATCCCGGTCGCGCGCATCGTTGAAGCGCTGGAAAACCCCGGGGCGTCTTATCAACATAACGGTATGGAACGCCGCTTCCCGGATATCCGCTTTATCTGGTGGGCGGGCGGCGCCAACTTTACCCATCATCAGGATACCAATCGCCTGATCCGCGCCTGGCAAAAGCCGGAGCTGGTGGTGATTTCCGAATGTTTCTGGACCGCGGCGGCGCGCCATGCCGATATCGTCCTGCCTGCGACAACCTCATTTGAACGCAACGATATGACGATGACCGGCGATTACAGTAACCAGCATCTGGTGCCGATGAAGCGGGTGGTCGCGCCGCGCGATGAAGCGCGCGATGATTTCGAGGTCTTCGCCGATCTCAGCGAGCGCTGGGAAGCGGGCGGGCGGGAGCGCTTCACTGAGGGTAAAAACGATCTGCAGTGGCTGGAGACGTTTTACCAGATTGCCGCCCAGCGCGGGGCGGCGCAGCAGGTTTCCCTGCCGCCGTTCGCCCAGTTCTGGCAGGACAATCAGTTGATTGAAATGCCGGAAAATCCTGAAAACGCGCGTTTCGCCCGCTTTGCCGCCTTCAGGGCCGATCCGCTGGCGAATCCGCTGAAAACCGCCAGCGGAAAAATTGAAATTCACTCGCCGACCATCGCCGGGTTTGCTTATGCGGATTGCCCGCCGCATCCTATGTGGCTGGAGCCGGACGAGTGGCACGGCAATGCGCAGGCAGGCCAGCTTCAGGTGCTTTCCGCGCATCCGGCGCATCGCCTTCATAGCCAGCTCAACCAGACGTCGCTGCGCGAACGGTACGCGGTGGCGGGCCGTGAACCGTTAACCCTTCATCCGCAGGATGCGCAGGCGCGCAATATTGCCGATGGCGATCTGGTGCGGGTATGGAATTCACGCGGTCAGGTGCTGGCCGGCGCAGTGGTAACCGAGGGTATCCGTCCGGGGGTTATCTGCCTGCATGAAGGGGCGTGGCCGGATCTCGACGCTCAGGCGGGTATCTGCAAAAATGGTGCGGTAAACGTGCTCACCAAAGATATTCCCACCTCGCGGCTGGGCAACGGCTGCGCCGGAAATACGGCGCTGGCCTGGCTGGAAAAATATACCGGACCCGAGCTTACGCTGACGGCATTTGATCCGCCGACCAATGCATAATCCAGGTTGGATGCTGGGTTTCATCCTGCCATGCGCAGTCTTCAATGCGGAAGCCTTGCGCATGGTAGAAATTTACCGCCTGAACGTTTTTCTGATATACCTCGAGGCTGAGCCAGCCGTAGTGTTTTTTGACTTCGCTGATTAGCGCGCTGCCGATACCCTGTCTGACGGCGTCCGGCGCAACGAACAGCGCGCCGATGAAGCGGGATTCCATTACGCTGATAAAGCCCTTCAGCATGCCATCCTGTTCCCATACCCAGGTTTGGGCGGCGGGCAGATAAACGTCGCGCACTATCGCCAGGCTATCATGCCAGTAGCTTTCGGCGATAAACGGGTGCGCGTGGATCGTACTTTCCAGCCACAGCTCAAGCAGCGGGCCGGTTTCGCTAGCGTCCCAGTGGCGAATCATCCTGGCCTCCTGTGCGACAGAAACAGCCGGTGACGTGGTCATTGACCAGACCGCAGGCCTGCATAAAGGAGTAGCAGATAGTGGAGCCGACAAACTTAAAGCCGCGTTTTTTCAGCGCTTTCGATAGCGCGTCAGAAGCGGGGGTGGTTGTCGGGATCTCCGCCAGCGTGGCGGCGGTCGTCACCTGCGGTTGATTGTCGACGAACGACCAGACGAAATCTGCGAAAGGTTCGCCATTTTCTTCCATTGCCAGGAAGGCGCGAGCGTTGCCGATGATGGCCTGGATTTTACCGCGGTGGCGAATAATACCGGCGTCGAGAAGCAGACGTTCAATATCTTCTTCACCCATAGCGGCGACGCGAACCGGGTCAAACTGGTGAAAAGCGTTGCGGTAGTTTTCACGCTTTTTCAGCACGGTGATCCACGATAGTCCGGCCTGCTGGCCCTCAAGGCAAATCATCTCAAACAGTTTACGGGGATTCTTTTCCGCAACGCCCCACTCGCTATCGTGATACTCAATGTATAAAGGATCCTGACTGACCCATCCGCAACGTTGCATCTGCCTCTCCCTTTTGTCATAAAAATCAGTCGTTCAACTTGACGGCTGAAAGATAAAGATAATAGTTAATACAGGGTTATTATTCCCACAGCAGGAATAGGGCACCCCATAAAAAAACACAGCAACTTTGCCGTTTCGGCTCTTTTTGGAGTCGCATTAATGATAATAAAGAAATGCAATGGCCTCCGGGGATTCCTGGTCCCGGCGTGCGTATCCGTCTGGGCGTCGTGTGTTGCCGGTGCGAATGCCTGGCAACAGGAATATATCGCTATCGATACAAAAAGTAATACAGCGGAACGCTATACATGGGACAGCGATCACCAACCGCGCTATGAAGATATTCTCGCGGAGCGGATAAATGCGGCCGACGATCCTTCAGGACTGGCATTTAATAAGGCAGTCTCCCCGGCAGATAGCGCCCGCGGGATGAGCGTCGGCTGGAATTTCTCTCTGCTCGAGGGCATGACGTCCGGTCCGGTAGCCAGTTTACATACCGATTTGACTTCGCCGCTGCTTAGCCGAAATGCCGCCGGAGCCGGCTATGTGAATACGCTGGGCTGGCGGGTCGATTACCAGAAATTATGGGGCGTACATCCGTGGGCGCAGGTGAGCTATAACCAGGGATTAACGACGGATTCTGGCGGGCCGAATCGCGCGCAGGATGGCGCCTGGCGGGACGTGACCTTTGGCGCGGATATGTCGCTTAACCCCCATATAGCCGCCTGGGCGGCGCTATCGCAGGCGGATAATGTGCCCTCCGGGGAAAACTATCTCTATTTAATGGGCGTGAGCGCCAATTTTTAATTTATTTGTATCATGTTTTATTTAATTTATTAACGTATCAGTTACAGTAGTGACGCATCTTGCAGCGATAGTGGACACTAACTTTGCAGTAAATATTTAAGGCGTGAATGTTTTGCAATGTCATTCATTCCGTCTTTTATGCATTTCATTCCGCAGTAGCGGCAGCTCATGCCTTTTTTCCCCAGGCTTACAGGGGACTTCGTTATGGTGGCGGCAGTTAATTATTCAGGACAACTGCTATGAACGCTGCAAACCGTCAATACACCCGCTGGCTCACGCTGCTCGGCACTATCATTACGCAATTTGCGCTGGGATCGGTTTATACATGGAGTTTGTTCAATAGTTCCCTTTCCGCCAAGCTGAACGAACCGGTAAGCCAGGTGGCATTCTCATTTGGCCTGCTAAGCCTTGGTCTGGCGCTCTCCTCATCCGTGGCGGGTAAATTACAGGAACGTTTTGGCGTCAAACGCGTCACCATGGCGTCAGGCGTTCTGCTGGGCCTCGGTTTCTTCCTTACCGCTCATTCAAACAGCCTGATGATGCTGTGGCTGAGCGCGGGCCTGCTGGTGGGGCTGGCGGATGGCGCCGGCTATCTGCTCACGCTGTCAAACTGCGTCAAATGGTTCCCGGAACGTAAGGGGCTGATCTCCGCCTTTTCCATCGGTTCTTATGGGCTTGGCAGCCTGGGCTTTAAATTTATTGATTCCCATCTGCTGGCGACGGTCGGCCTTGAGAAAACCTTTATTATCTGGGGCGCTATCGTGCTGGTGATGATTGTGTTCGGCGCGACGCTGATGAAAGACGCACCGAACCATACCGCTACCGCCAACAACGGCGTCGTCGAAAACGACTTCACCCTTGCCGAATCGATGCGTAAACCACAGTACTGGATGCTGGCGGTAATGTTCCTGACCGCCTGCATGAGCGGCCTGTACGTGATTGGCGTGGCGAAAGATATTGCCCAGGGGATGGTGCACCTTGATGTGGCGACGGCAGCTAACGCGGTCACGGTGATCTCTATCGCTAACCTTAGCGGTCGCCTGGTGCTGGGGATCCTGTCTGATAAAATGTCCCGTATTCGAGTGATTACCATCGGGCAGGTTGTTTCGCTTATCGGTATGGCGGCGCTGCTGTTCGCTCCGCTGAACGCCACCACTTTCTTCGCCGCCATTGCCTGCGTGGCCTTTAACTTCGGCGGTACGATTACCGTCTTCCCGTCGCTGGTCAGCGAATTCTTTGGTCTCAATAACCTGGCGAAAAATTACGGCGTGATTTATCTCGGCTTTGGTATCGGCAGCATTTGCGGTTCCCTGATTGCGTCCCTGTTCGGCGGTTTCTACGTGACCTTCTGCGTCATCTTTGCGCTGCTGATTCTCTCCCTGGCGCTATCGACCACCATCCGCCAGCCGAAAAGTGAGATTTATCACGAAGCGCATGCCTGAAGCCGGGCGTTATCGTGGTCTCGATGATTAATCACCTAAGCTAATAGTGCCAATCCAACCAAATGTTTTGTAAATGTTTGGTTGGATCACATTCCCTCCTGATACTTTTCCCTTCCGCTGTGGTCTACTTAGCGCGCATTGTAGAGGTTTCTTATAACCAAGCTAAACGCACTTTATTAACCTGCTTACTTATATTGCTTAAGTCGGGCGGTTTTATCTCTTCGTTTTCCAGGTTTTTTGCATGAAATACATTAAAACGATGACGCAGCTGAAGCTCAGTATCTGGCTGGCGCTGTACATCGGCTGGTTTATGAACGCTGCCGTACTCTTCCGCCGCTTCGAAGGGTACGCTCAGGAATTTACCATCTGGAAAGGACTCTCAGGGGCAGTGGAACTGGTCGGGACTTTCCTGGTCACCTTCTTTCTGCTGCGTATTTTGTCGCTGTTCGGACGCCGGGTCTGGCGTATCCTCGCGACTATCGTCGTTCTATTCTCCGCAGCCGCCAGCTATTACATGACCTTCCTGAACGTGGTGATCGGCTACGGGATTATCGCCTCGGTGATGACCACCGACATCGACTTATCCAGAGAGGTGATCGGCTGGCACCTGATCCTCTGGCTGGTGCTGATGAGCGCGCTGCCGCTGCTGCTTATCTGGAGCAACCGCTGCCGCTTCACGCTGCTGCGGCAAATTCGTACCCCTGGCCAGCGGATGAAGAATATTACGATCGTATTGCTGGCGGGATTGATGGTCTGGGGGCCAATCCGTTTGCTGGAGGTCCGTCAGAAGAACTTCGAGCGGAGCTCAGAGGTCGATCTGCCAAGCTACGGCGGCGTAGTGGCTAACTCCTACCTGCCGTCAAACTGGCTTTCGGCGCTGGGGCTGTACGCGTGGGCGCAGGTTGATGAGTCATCGGATACTAAATCCCTGATTAATCCGGCGAAAAAATTTACCTACGTGGCGCCCGAAGGGCTCGACGATACCTACGTGGTGTTTATCATCGGCGAAACCACCCGCTGGGATCATATGGGGATTCTGGGCTATAGCCGTAATACCACGCCTAAGCTGGCGCAGGAGAAAAACCTGGTCGCTTTTCGCGGATACTCCTGCGATACCGCGACTAAGCTGTCCCTGCGCTGTATGTTCGTCCGTCAGGGCGGGGCGGATGATAATCCGCAGCGGACGCTGAAAGAGCAGAACGTTTTTGCCGTTCTGCATCAGCTTGGCTTTACCGGCGACCTGTATGCCATGCAGAGCGAGATGTGGTTCTACAGCAACACGATGGCGAACAATATCGCCTATCGCGAGCAGATTGGCGCGGAGCCGAGTAACCGCGGCAAGAGCGTTGACGATATGCTGCTGGTGGACGAAATGAAGCGCGGTCTGGCGAAGAATCCCAATGGTAAGCATCTGATTATTCTGCATACCAAAGGGTCGCACTTTAACTATACCCAGCGCTATCCGCGCAGTTTTGCGCAGTGGCAGCCGGAGTGCGTTGGCGTCGATAATAAGTGTTCGAAGGCTGAGCTGATTAACTCGTATGATAACAGCGTGACCTATGTCGATCACTTTATTGTCAGCGTGCTGGATCAGCTGCGGGATAAGAAAGCGATTGTTTTCTATGCCGCCGACCACGGCGAGTCCATTAATGAGCGCGAGCACCTGCACGGTACGCCTCGCAAGATGGCGCCGCCGGAGCAGTTCCGCGTGCCGATGATGGTATGGATGTCGGATAAGTATTTGGCGTCTCCCGATCATGCCGCCTCTTTTGCTCGCCTGAAGCAGCAGGCAGCCATGAAGGTGCCGCGCCGCCACGTAGAGCTGTATGACACCATTATGGGCTGTCTTGGCTATACTTCGCCGGATGGCGGGATTAACCAATATAACAACTGGTGCCACGTTCCTGACGCTGCGGCGAAAAAGCCGTAGCGGAGTGGCGAGTTTCTCGCCGCTTGAGCGACTTTTTCATAATAAGGCATTGACGGGTGTGTATCGCAGCAGTAAGATGCGCCCGCATTCGGTGATTGGCGCAGCCTGGTAGCGCACTTCGTTCGGGACGAAGGGGTCGGAGGTTCGAATCCTCTATCACCGACCAAATTCAAAAGCCTGCTCAACGAGCAGGCTTTTTTGCATCTGTAGTTTGTGAGGATGAGAACCTCCGGGGGAAGAGGTTCGACTCGAGCGGAGCGAGAGAACGTTGCGTCAGCAACGGCCCGTAGGGCGAGCCACGTAGTGGCGAGTTATCCTCTATCACCGACCAAATTCAAAAGCCTGCTCAACGAGCAGGCTTTTTTGCA
>NZ_JBEAIJ010000031.1:0-99764 GCF_040065315.1 Klebsiella sp. CN_Kp100 | reverse complement strand
CGCATTATAGGGAGTAATTACGAAGTGACAAGGGGAAATTTCAAAAAACTTTTCATTCGCTCAACTTTGCATCATCGGGGTGATTTAACGCGCTATTTGCTGGTCATTTGCGCAATTTCCCGTGCAAATCTGCCTACCTGCTGCCAGTCGGTATAGACCACTTCTTTACTGACATCGGTCTCGCCGCCGGTCATCTTCATAATAAGACGAATCATAAAGCGATCGTACCAGCGATAGCGTGGATAGCGGAGCGCACCGGCAAACACCGCGCAATGCTGGGGCTGCCAGGGCGAGTTGAGCAGAAACTTGCGCGTGTAGCTATTAGTTTGCGGCGTTCGTTTTTCTGGCTTACGCGCCACGAGGTTAACCGAGAAAAAAGCCCCCGGCAGTGCCTGTAGCGATTGAAGATGCGTTTTTACAAACCGTTCCAGCGCTGGATGAAAATGACCGTAGCGGATTGATGCGCCTATCACAACGCGATCGTATAAAGGCCACTCCACCTCGTTAGTGCGGTTGAGATCAACCGTGTCCGAATCGATCCCCTGCTCTTTTAGTTCAGAGGCCAAAAACGAGGCGATCTCGCGCGTCTGTCCGTCGCGGGTGGAAAAGAGAATCAAAGTTTTCACAGGCACTCCTGTTATTCGCGCCAGAAAGTCGGAGTAAATAGCACCAGTAAGGTGAACACTTCCAGACGACCAAACAGCATATTAGCAATCAAGATCCATTTCGCGACAGGGTTCATCGTGGCAAAGTTATCCGCCACTACGCCCAGTCCCGGTCCAAGGTTGTTCAGCGTGGCGACGACTGAAGCAAAGGCCGAGAAATCATCCACGCCGGTAGCAATTATCGCCAGCATACTGATGATAAACACCAGCGCATACGCGGAGAAGAATCCCCAGACGGCTTCGAGGATACGCTCCGGCAGTGCACGGTTTCCCAGTTTAATACTGTAGACCGCATTAGGGTGTACCAGACGTTTAAGCTCGCGGTTGCCTTGCTTAAAAAGCAGCAGGATACGGATAACCTTTAGTCCACCGCCGGTGGACCCGGCGCAGCCGCCGATGAAAGCCGAACAGAGGAGGAGCACCGGCAAAAATAGCGGCCAGCGCGCAATACTGTCGGTCGTGAAGCCCGCCGTTGTCGCCATCGACACCACCTGGAAAAACGCCTGGTTGACCGTCATTAACGCCGAGCTATAGACGTCATGCAGCCACAGTACAAGGGTGCATACCACCACCAGCGTAAACTGCACGCCGATAAACATACGGAATTCAGGGTCTCGCCAGTACACTTTCAGGCTGCGCCCGCTAAGTAATGAAAAGTGCAGGCCGTAGTTACAGCCAGAAATCAGCAGGAAAACCGCAATAATGGAGTTAATTGTTGGGCTATTAAAGTAACCCACGCTGGCATCATGGGTGGAGAACCCGCCAATTGCGATAGTAGAGAAGCTATGGCCGATGGCGTCAAATGCCGGCATCCCGGCAAACCACAGGGCCAGCGCGCAGGCCACCGTCAGCAGGACATAAATAAGCCACAGCGTTTTTGCCGTCTCTGCAATCCGCGGCCGCATCTTGTTGTCTTTCAGCGGTCCGGGCATTTCAGCCCGATACAGCTGCATCCCCCCGACGCCCAGTATCGGCAGTATCGCTACCGCCAGAACGATGATCCCCATCCCGCCAAACCACTGCAGCATCTGCCGGTAGAAAAGAATAGCATGGGGTAACGAATCGAGCCCCACCAGCGTGGTTGCCCCCGTCGTTGTCAGACCGGAGAAAGATTCAAAGAATGCATCCGTCACCGTCAGGTTCGGCTGCTCCGCAAAGATAAACGGCAATGCCCCCACGCTACCCAGCACGGTCCAGAAGAGAACCACAATCAGAAATCCTTCCCGGGATTTCAGTTCTCCCTTCTCACGACGATTAGGCCACCACAGCAGCGAACCGATGGCCAGGGCAACGAAAAAGGTCTGGGTAAACGCTCGCCCCGCACCATCGCGATATATCAGAGCTATTAATCCCGGAAGGATCATCGTCCCCGAAAACAAAATGACCAACAGTCCAACGATTCGGGTTATCGCGCGAAAATGCATCTCTGGCGCTTCCTTTGATATGCAAAAAAATCAGGTGGGGATTATTCGTCAATCTTCAGTAATTGCAACGAACCGCGACTAAAATCAGCCAGCTTTGCTGAAAATAGCGCCACTTCAGCCTGGGGAAGCGCCACGCGCAGCTGAACAGACGCCTGATATTCGCTTTCGACAATTTTTCCTGAGAACTGAGCCAACAGCGTTTCAATCCCGGCCAACTGCCCGTATTCACACTGCAAAGTATATGCGGTGAGCGGCGTCTTGCGCTGTGTTGTGAGCTGCGCTAGCGCCTGATGTACACCGCCGCCATACGCTTTCACCAGGCCGCCGGTGCCCAGCAGAATACCACCGTAGTAGCGCACGACGACAGCGGTTATCTCGCCGACGCCGCTGCCCATCAGCTGCGCCAGCATTGGTTTCCCCGCCGTTCCCGCCGGTTCGCCATCGTCGGAAAAACCCAGCTGCTGAGAATCATTTGGCGGCCCTGCAACCCACGCCACGCAGTGATGACGCGCATCCGGGTGATCCGCCCTGACTGACTCGACAAACGCCTTTGCCGCCGCTACGCCATCAGTATGGGCCAACAGCGTAATAAAGCGGCTCTTTTTGATCTCTTCAACGACGGTGACCGGCTCGGCCGGTATCAACCAGCTTTCCATTACGCCAGTTTCAGATCGCGCGTCATATTTTCGATGCTGTTTTCGTGGATCACGACGTTGTCTTCGATACGGATACCGCCAAAGGGTTTCAGCGCTTCAATTTTCTGCCAGTTAAAGTGTTTGCTGAACTGTCCTTCGCGCCACGGTGCCAGCAGCGATTCGATAAAGTAGATACCCGGCTCGATCGTCAACACCATGCGCGGCTGCAGAACGCGCGTGCAGCGCAGGTAAGGATATTTTGCCGGCGCGGCCTGGTGGGTACCGGTATCATCCTGCATAAAACCGGCAACGTCATGAACCTGCAGACCTAAGGGGTGGCCAATACCGTGCGGCATAAATGGTCCGGTCAGGTCATTTTCCACCATCGCTTCTTCGCTCATGTCTTTGACTATCTGATGTTTACGCAGCAGTTTGGCGATGCGCTGATGAAACTGGACATGATAATCCACGTAGCTCACGCCCGCCTTCATGGTGCTAATCAGCGCCAGCTGTTCATCATTAACGTCTTTAATCAAGTGAGCATAGTCATTATCGCCATGCGCCGCCCAGGTACGGGTCAGGTCGGCTGCATAGCCGTTGTATTCCGCGCCCGCATCCAGCAGGAAGCTACGCATCTCTGCAGGCGCACGATGATCAAGCTTTGTGTAATGCAGTACGGAGGCATGCTCGTTCAGCGCCACAATATTGCTGTACGGCACATCAGTGTCGCGATGGCCGGTCGCGGTCAGATAGGCCTGGTTGATATCAAACTCGCTCATCCCGGAGAGGAAAGCTTCATGAGCAGCCTGATGACCGTTAACCGCCGACTTCTGCGCTTCACGCATACAGGCCAGCTCATAGTCAGTTTTATAAGAGCGATAGTAGTGCAGATAATCGATCGCCCCTTTCGGGTTGATTTTATCCGCCGCAATATCCAGCCCCAGCGCACGTTCCGGTACCGGTCCGATATAAGCGATATTGCCACGCGCGGCAGGCAGCTGGCTGCCGATACCATCCGCTTTCGGCAGGGCGATCACCTCCACCTCTTCGGTCCAGAATGACGTCGGCAACGGTTCTACGTTATGCCAGTAATCAACCGGCAGATAGAACCACAGCTTTGGTTTGTTGACGCCGTCCACCAGCAGCCAGCAGTTCGGAACCTGCGTAACCGGTACCCAGGCTTTGAACTGTGGGTTGACCTTAAATGGATACGGATGATCGTCAAGAAAGACGTTGACCAGTTCACCGGAGTGAATCAACAGGGCATCCAGCTTAAAGCGGGCCAGAACATCGCGGGTGCGTTCTTGTAAGGTAACGATATGATTTTTATAGAGACCGGCCAGGGATTCCATCTTTTATCCTTTGATTTTATTGGATCGTGAATCTTCGCATCTTAGCACATTGGCTCCAGACGGGGTGATCTCTAGCGGGTGTGATCCGACCAGCATTTATTTAAAGACTTATTTGCATTTTCTTAACATAAATTCCACACTCCGTTGCATCTGGTACGACCAGATCATATTGCTGGATTCAGGAGACTGACATGCTCTACAAAGGCGACACCCTGTACCTCGACTGGCGGGAAGACGGCATTGCCGAACTGGTATTCGATGCCCCCGGCTCGGTCAATAAGCTTGATACCGCAACCGTAGCCAGCCTCGGTGAAGCGCTGGACGTGCTCGAAAAACAAAAAGATCTGCAAGGGCTACTGCTGCGCTCTGAGAAAGCAGCCTTTATCGTCGGTGCGGATATCACTGAATTTCTTTCCCTGTTCCTGGTTCCGCAAGAACAGTTAAGCCAGTGGCTGCATTTCGCCAATAGCGTATTTAATCGCCTGGAAGATTTACCAGTCCCCACTATTTCCGCCGTCAACGGTTATGCGCTGGGCGGCGGCTGCGAATGCGTGCTGGCGACCGATTATCGCCTGGCGACGCCGGATTTACGCATTGGTCTGCCGGAAACGAAGCTGGGTATCATGCCGGGCTTTGGCGGCTCGGTGCGGATGCCGCGGATGCTTGGCGCGGACAGCGCGCTGGAAATCATTGCCGCAGGTAAAGACGTTGGCGCCGAACAGGCCTTAAAAATCGGCCTCGTCGATGGCGTGGTTAAACATGAAAAACTGCTCGATGGCGCGATAGCAATTCTGCGTCAGGCCATTAAAGGTGACCTGGACTGGAAGGCGAAGCGCCAGCCGAAGCTGGAGCCTCTTCACCTGAGTAAAATTGAAGCCGCGATGAGTTTTACCATCGCCAAAGGCATGGTGGCGCAAACCGCCGGGAAACACTACCCTGCGCCCATTACTGCCGTTAAAACCATTGAAGCCGCCGCCCGCTTTGGCCGCGAAGAAGCCTTGAATCTGGAAAACAAAAGTTTTGTCCCGCTGGCGCATACCAACGAGGCGCGGGCGCTGGTAGGTATCTTCCTTAACGATCAATACGTTAAAGCGAAAGCGAAGAAGCTGACTAAAGATACCGACACGCCAAAACACGCGGCCGTACTGGGCGCGGGGATTATGGGCGGCGGCATTGCATACCAATCGGCATGGAAAGGCGTGCCGGTAGTCATGAAAGATATCAACGACAAATCGCTGACGCTCGGCATGACCGAAGCGGCCAAATTGCTGAATAAACAGCTTGAGCGTGGCAAAATCGATGGTCTCAAAATGGCTGGCGTTATTTCCACTATTCAGCCAACCCTGGATTACGCCGGCTTTGAGCGCGTGGACGTCGTGGTCGAAGCCGTTGTTGAGAATCCGAAAGTGAAAAAAGCGGTGCTGGCGGAAACGGAAGACAAAGTCCGTCCGGATACCGTGCTGGCATCGAATACCTCCACCATTCCCATCAGCGAGTTGGCCAGCGTACTGAAGCGCCCGGAAAACTTCTGCGGAATGCACTTCTTTAATCCGGTGCACCGGATGCCGCTGGTCGAGATTATTCGCGGTGAAAAAAGCTCGGACGAAACCATTGCGAAAGTGGTCGCCTGGGCCAGCAAAATGGGTAAAACGCCAATTGTGGTCAACGACTGCCCCGGTTTCTTTGTTAACCGCGTGCTGTTCCCCTACTTCGCCGGTTTCAGCCAGCTGCTGCGCGACGGCGCAGACTTCCGCAAAGTCGACAAAGTGATGGAAAAGCAGTTTGGCTGGCCGATGGGCCCGGCCTATCTGCTGGACGTCGTTGGCATTGATACCGCGCATCACGCGCAGGCAGTCATGGCGGCGGGCTTCCCGCAGCGGATGCAGAAAGATTATCGCGATGCGATCGATGCGCTGTTCGACGCTAACCGATTCGGCCAGAAAAATGGCCTCGGCTTCTGGCGCTACAAAGAAGACAGCAAAGGTAAGCCGAAGAAGGAAGAGGATGCCGCAGTCGATAGCCTGCTGGCGGAAGTCAGCCAGCCAAAGCGTGATTTCAGCGATGAAGAGATTATCGCCCGCATGATGATCCCGATGGTCAACGAAGTGGTGCGTTGTCTTGAAGAGGGCATTATCGCCAGCCCGGCGGAAGCCGATATGGCGCTGGTCTATGGTCTCGGCTTCCCTCCGTTCCACGGCGGCGCGTTCCGCTGGCTGGATACCCTCGGTAGCGCAAAATATCTCGATATGGCGCAGCAGTATCAGCATCTCGGTCCGCTGTATGACGTGCCGGAAGGATTGCGCAGCAAAGCGCGTCATAACGAACCGTACTATCCCCCGGTTGAGCCTGCCCGTGCGCCAGGCGAGCTGAAAACGGCTTAAGGAGTCACAATGGAACAGGTTGTCATTGTCGATGCAGTTCGTACCCCGATGGGCCGTTCGAAGGGCGGCGCCTTTCGCCATGTGCGCGCGGAAGATCTCTCCGCGCACCTGATGCGTAGCCTGCTTTCACGTAATCCATCCCTTGAAGCAAGCGCCATTGATGATATTTACTGGGGATGCGTTCAGCAGACCCTTGAACAGGGTTTCAATATTGCCCGCAACGCGGCGCTGCTGGCAGAAATCCCGCATTCCGTGCCCGCCAACACGGTCAATCGACTGTGCGGTTCTTCCATGCAGGCGCTTCACGATGCGGCCCGCATGATCATGACCGGCGATGCCAGCGTATGCCTGATTGGCGGCGTAGAACATATGGGCCACGTCCCGATGAGCCACGGTGTGGATTTCCACCCGGGCCTGAGCCGGAACGTCGCTAAAGCCGCCGGGATGATGGGGCTGACCGCAGAAATGCTGGCGCGCCTGCACGGTATCAGCCGGGAAATGCAGGATCAGTTTGCAGCCCGCTCCCACGCCCGCGCCTGGGCCGCGACGCAATCTGGCGCATTCAAAACGGAGATTGTTCCGACCGGCGGTCACGACGCCGACGGCGTACTGAAGTCATACAGCTATGATGAAGTGATTCGCCCGGAGACGACGGTAGAAGCGCTGGCTGCGCTGAGGCCCGCGTTCGATCCCGTCACCGGTACCGTAACGGCGGGTACCTCTTCTGCCCTCTCCGATGGCGCCGCAGCCATGCTGTTAATGAGCGAAAGCCACGCCCGCGAGCTGGGCCTGAAGCCTCGCGCTCGCGTGCGTTCGATGGCCGTCGTCGGCTGCGACCCGTCAATAATGGGCTACGGCCCGGTTCCCGCGTCAAAGCTGGCGCTGAAAAAAGCCGGGCTCACCACCAGCGATATCGATGTGTTCGAGATGAACGAAGCTTTTGCCGCGCAGATCCTGCCGTGCATTAAAGATCTGGGACTGATGGAACAGATCGACGAGAAGATCAATCTCAACGGCGGCGCGATCGCCCTGGGCCATCCGCTCGGCTGTTCAGGCGCGCGCATCAGCACCACGCTCATCAACCAGATGGAGCGCAAAGACGCGCAGTTCGGCCTGGCAACGATGTGTATTGGTTTAGGTCAGGGGATCGCGACGGTATTCGAGCGGGTTTAAGCAAAGAGTTAATTCCCTGAATCATTCGCGCGGCATCGCGGCGGCAACCGAGCAAATCCCCGGGAGCATAGATAACTCTGTGACCGGGGTGAGCGAGCGCAGCCAACAAAAAGGCAGCGTGAATGATAACGGGGAGAAGGTTTAGTTGCCGTTCTTCCCGCCTGTCAGGGGCGGGTTTTTTATTTCCGCTATTCAGCTATTATCACCGGATACGTCACGTTGACTAAGGATAATAACGACTTATGAAAACACTCCCTTTCATACTTCTGCTCACCGCATTCTCTGGCGCTGCTCTTGCCAGCGAACAGGATAACGCTCAGGCATGCCTCTCATGGGGAATCAATAAAATGGCGCAGAATCCGGAAAGCGAGCGGCTCAAGGACCTGACCATCACCAATATTAATACCGAACGCTATGATGAGAAGATAGGCAGCCAGCATATCGCGACGCAGTTAGCCGCCACGCTGGAAAAAGAAGGGAACCCCGTAGGGAAAATGCTCTGTTTGCTGGAAAACGATCGACCGCTGTACGTTTACTTTAGCGATGCGCGCTAGAACAGCATCCGGACCAACGCCCGGATGCCTTCACAGCGGCAATCAGATAAAGGCAAACGCGTCACCAAACAGACGCTCTTCGCGGGCGCCGCGCTCGTTGCAGAACAGATCGCGGGCAATTTTAGCCATCTCGAAGCGACCTGCAATATAGATATCATGATCGCCCAGCGTACCGTAATCCTGCAGGACCGCGGTGAGTACGGTTCCGGTACGGCCACGCCACTCAGCGTCAGGCTGCTCAACCACGGGCTCGATGCGTAAGCCCGGATGCTGCACGCTTAATGCTTCCAGTTCCGCCAGATCATAGAGATGCTTCGCTTCGCGTCCGCCCCAATAGATAGCGATATCGCGGTTTGGATTGCGCGCCAGCGCGGTAAGCAAAATCGAACGCACGTAAGAGAAGCCCGTTCCCCCAGCGATTAAAATCAGCGGGCGTTCTTCGTCATCGCGCAGCCAGGCTTCGCCATGCGGCAGATCGACCTCGATTTCACGCTCTTTCAGGATCCGATCCATCACTGCCATCGCATACAGATTAAGTTCAGATGCACCGATATGCAGTTCGATAAACTCCTGTTCCGACGGCGTAGAAGCCATGGAGAATGGGCGCTTATCGCGTTCGTCCATCACGACCATCAGATACTGACCAGCCCGGAAAGAAAACGCCGCTTCCGGCACTAATCGAACGCGATACACAGTATCGGTAATCGCCTCCACCGAGGTCACTTTACAGCTTAAGGTTGTCATGCGTCCCCTCTGTCGGGTCTATTGTGCAAAACAGCGGCGTAGCCCCGCTTACTGTTATTTGAAGATGGCCAGTTCATCCCAGATGGCGTCAACGCGCGCCGTCACCTCAGGATCTTTCTTAATCGGACGACCCCACTCGCGCTGGGTCTCACCGGGCCATTTATTTGTGGCATCCAGCCCCATTTTTGAACCCAAACCGGAAACCGGTGAGGCAAAATCCAGATAATCAATTGGCGTATTTTCTACCATTACCGTATCACGCGCCGGGTCCATACGGGTAGTAATCGCCCAAATCACATCATTCCAGTCACGCGCGTTGACATCATCATCGCAGACGATAACAAACTTGGTATACATGAACTGACGGAGGAAGGACCAGACTCCCATCATGACGCGTTTCGCGTGACCGGCGTACTGCTTCTTCATCGTGACCACCGCCAGGCGATAGGAGCAGCCTTCAGGTGGTAAATAGAAATCCACAATCTCAGGAAACTGCTTTTGCAGAATAGGGACGAAGACTTCGTTCAGCGCAACGCCCAGTACCGCGGGTTCGTCAGGCGGACGTCCGGTGTAGGTCGAATGGTAGATAGCGTCTTCACGCTGAGTAATATGGGTAACGGTAAAGACCGGGAAATTATCCACTTCATTGTAGTAGCCCGTATGATCGCCATACGGCCCTTCCGGCGCCATTTCACCGGCTTCAATATACCCTTCCAGCACAATCTCTGCGCTGGCGGGCACCTCAAGATCGTTAGAGATGCACTTCACGACTTCGGTTTTCGTACCGCGCAGCAGCCCGGCAAATGCATACTCGGAGAGGGTGTCGGGAACCGGAGTCACCGCCCCGAGAATGGTTGCCGGATCGGCACCCAGCGCAACGGAGACCGGGAAACGCTCGCCAGAGCGCGCTGCGCACCACTCCTGGAAATCCAGCGCGCCGCCGCGGTGCGATAGCCAGCGCATAATCAGCTTGTTCTTGCCAATCAGCTGCTGGCGATAAATGCCCAGATTTTGCCGCTCTTTATGCGGGCCGCGCGTCACCGTCAGGCCCCAGGTGATCAGCGGTGCGGCATCTTCCGGCCAGCAGGTCATGATCGGGATGCGGCCCAGATCGACATCATCGCCCTGAATAATTTTTTGCTGGCATGGCGCCCCGCGCAGACGCTTAGTCGGCATATTCAGCACCTGCTTGAACTGCGGCAGCTTATCAAACAGATCGCGGAAACCTTTTGGTGGTTCCGGCTCTTTCAGGAATGCCAGGAGCTTACCCACTTCGCGCAGAGAACTGACATCCTCCTGCCCCATCCCCAGCGCAACTCGCCGCGGCGTGCCGAAAAGATTACACAGCACCGGCATCGCGTAGCCTTTAGGATTTTCAAATAGCAGGGCCGGACCGCCAGCGCGCAAGGTGCGGTCGGCAATTTCGGTAATTTCCAGATGAGGATCGACCGGCAGGGAAATCCGTTTCAATTCTCCCTGCTGCTCCAGTAATGTCAGAAATTCGCGTAGATCGTGGTATTTCATGGAGTTGTTATTGACCTCTATACAGGCGGCTGATTATACGGCGTTCGCCGGAGCTATGCTGTATTTTTGTTAAATTAGCGTGAAAGAACGCTGAAATTTAGCTTTCAACTGCAATGATTTCGCGATCGCCCCGGCCTTTTGTTATGCTTGCTGCTAGTAGAGTGGAAAGAGTCATTATGCAAGCCTGGTATTTACTTTATTGCAAACGTGGGCAGCTTGAGCGCGCCCAGGAACATCTCGAGCGGCAGGCCGTCAATTGCCTGATGCCAACGATCGAACTGGAAAAAATCGTCCGCGGTAAACGCACGACGGTCAGCGAACCCCTGTTCCCAAACTATCTGTTTATCGAGTTTGACCCGGAAGTGATTCATACCACCACCATCAGCGCAACGCGCGGCGTGAACAGCTTTGTGCGTTTCGGCGCGCTGCCCGCGATCGTGCCGTCTGCGGTTATTCATCAGCTCTCCATCTACAAACCGGAAGGTATTACCGACCCGGAAACGCCGCATGAAGGCGACAGCGTGCTGATCACCGATGGCGCCTTTGAGGGTCTCCAGGCTATCTTTACCGAACCGGACGGCGAAGCCCGCTCTATGCTGCTGCTGAATCTGCTTAACAAGCAGGTATTACAAAGCGTCAAAAATACTGACTTTTATAAAATCTGACGGCGTCTAAAAACGCACGCCAAAGAGCCTTCTGACGTTAGCATCGGTAATCTCTTCCAGCCACGGCGCTTCTTCTCCGCGCCACTCCGCGATACGAGACAGAATATGCGGCAGATATGCAGGCTCGTTGCGGCGGGAAGCGGGTTTTGGCTGCATATCCCGCGGCAGCAGATACGGCGCATCGGTCTCAATCAGCAGGCGATCGGCCGGGATATCGGCCAGGAGAGCCCGCAGCTCCAGCCCCCGACGCTCATCGCATACCCAGCCGGTAATGCCAATAAATAATCCCAGCTCCACGCATTCGCGCATCTCTTCGCGGCTACCGGTAAAGCAATGCACCACGGCCCCCGGAAGCTTATCAAGCCACGGGGTTAGCAGGGCCAGGAAACGGTCGTGCGCATCGCGGCAGTGCAAAAATACCGGCATCGACAGTTCCGCAGCCAGCGCCAGTTGGGCGCTAAACGCCGCCTCTTGCTCGTGAGGCGTTGAAAAGTTGCGGTTGAAATCCAGCCCGCATTCACCAATCGCAACGACCTCTGGCTCGCGGGCCAGCTCGTAGACCGCTACCGCGGCCGATTCCGTCCAGCTGCGGCTGTCGTGGGGATGAACACCGGCCGTTGACCAGCATCCGGAATAACCATGCGCCAGCTGCTGCGCCTGCGCGCTTTCATGAAGGTTGGTCCCCGTCAACAGCATTCCTGTGACTCCCGCCGCCCGGGCTCGGGCAATAACCTCGTCCCGATCGCGGGAAAACTGCGAGCTGGTCAGATTCACGCCGATATCAAACATCATCACTCCCATACGGCAACCGCCCTGACGGGCGGTTGCGCTTTATTCTTCTTTGCCCTGCGCCTCTTCGGCTGCGGCATCCTCGTCACGCGTCAGGCGCTTACCGGTATAGAACCGCGCGAAGAAGACCCCGACTTCAAACAGGCAGTACATCGGAATCGCCAGCAGCGTTTGCGAGAACACATCCGGCGGCGTCAGCAGCATCCCAACGACAAATGCGCCAACCAGAACATAGGGGCGTTTCTTACGCAGGTCTTCCGGCGTGGTGACGCCCATCCAGCACAGCAGGACGATGGCCACGGGAACCTCAAATGAGACGCCAAAGGCGATAAACAACGCCATCACAAAGTCGAGGTAGCTGCGAATATCGGTCGAGACCTGTACGCCTTCCGGCGCCGCATGGGTCAGAAAACCAAACGCCAGCGGGAAAACAACAAAGTAGGCAAAAGCCATGCCGATATAGAATAGCAACGTACTGGAGACCAGCAGCGGCATAACCAATCGACGTTCGTGCTTATACAGCGCTGGCGCCACAAAGGCCCAAACCTGATACAAAATGACCGGCACCGACAAAATTATCGATACCATGAAGGTCAGCTTGATCGGCGTGAAGAAAGGCGAGGCCACATCCGTTGCGATCATGGTCGCGCCAACCGGCATCTGCCGAATAAGCGGCGCAGAAACCAGCTGATAGATATCATTGGCGAAATAAACCAACGCCAGGAAAATGACCAGAATCGCAAGAATGCTGTTGATTAAGCGCTTGCGCAGCTCAATCAGATGCGTAATTAGCGGTTGAGTATCGTCTACGCCCATTTTTACTGTTTATCACTCGATACGGGGGAGGAGGAATCGGAAGCCGCCACGGCAACTTTTACTTTCTCTGCCGGGATTTCACTCTGCGAAACGGGGAGCTCTTCAGACACGGGTTCAGGTACGTGCTCAGGCGCGCTGGCCTGATGTTCAGCCGTTGCTGGCGTCACGTCCTTGCGCTGCTCTTCACTCCCTTTTACAACCGGGTTATGAATCGTGTTGGCTTCGTCGCTGGCTTTTTCAGGATCGTGGGCGGAATAGGATCGCTTCATAGATTCAGCCGCTTCTCGCAGCTCATCCATAGATGCTTTTAGCTCAGGCGTCAGGTTATCCAGACTGGCCTTTTCCACCTTCTTAAGGCTTTCCTGAAACTCCTGCAGTTTTAATTCCTGGGTTATTTCATTTTGTACGGTAGCCGCCAGCGACCGCAGCGTACGGATCCAGCTGACTACCGTTTTTACCGCTACCGGTAGTCGCTGTGGCCCCAAAACGATGAGGCCAATCACGAATACCAGCAGAAGTTCACTAAAACCGATATCGAACACGAATTACACCTGCTCTTTGTCGTGGCGTTTAGTCTCGTCTTTTTTTGCGTCATCCGGCTTATCAGCAAGGGTTTTTGCCGCGAAATCTGCATCCGGCGCGGATTTTTCCGGTTTATCGTCGTCGCTCATGGCCTTTTTAAAACCTTTGATCGACGCCCCCAAATCGGAACCGAGCGAGCTCAGCTTTTTTGTCCCAAAAAGCAGAACCACAATGACGACAACAATGAGTAACTGCCAAATACTGATACCACCCATACACATTCCCCTATGACAGATGATGAATTAATAGGACGCATTATACACGTTATGCGCAGTGATAAAGGCGACTGCCGTCAGTTCGTCTTACGCCAGCCGATAAGCCAGGTTACGACGCCAGCGACCATCAGCCAGCCGGGCATCATGCCCCACTCAGGGCGGTGGATGAACAGCAGCGTACCACTCAGTAATAAAACCGCGCCTATACCAAACAGATAACGGGACTGCCCCTGGCGCACGTGCCGCACCTGGATGTCGCGCACGATGGTATCGACGCTATTCTGTAACTGCTTGCTTTGCTGCAGGCTCTGATACACCAGCTCAGGTATTTCCGGCATTCTCTCAATCCAGAACGGCGCCTTCTCTTTAAAAGCCCGCACCAGAGCCGGAATGCCCACCTGATCTTTAATCCACGACTCAAGGAACGGTTTCGCCGTTTTCCACAAGTCTAACTGAGGATAGAGCTGGCGACCTACTCCTTCTACGTAAAGTAATGTCTTCTGCAGCAGAACCAGCTGCGGCTGCACTTCCATATTGAAACGTCGCGCCGTGTTAAACAGGTTCAACAACACATGGCCAAACGAGATTTCCGCCAGCGGTTTTTCAAAAATAGGCTCGCAGACGGTACGAATGGCAAATTCGAACTCTTCGACGTTGGTATCTGCGGGAACCCAGCCGGAATCAACGTGCAGTTCCGCAACCTTACGGTAGTCGCGATTAAAGAAGGCAATAAAGTTTTCCGCCAGATAGCGTTTATCTTCTTTGTTCAGCGAGCCGACGATACCGCAGTCTATACCAATATACTGCGGGTCTTCCGGGTGGTTACGACTGACGAAAATGTTGCCCGGATGCATGTCGGCATGGAAGAAGCTGTCGCGGAAAACCTGAGTAAAGAAGACCTGCACGCCGCGCTCAGCCAGCAGCTGCATGTTGGTCCCCTGCGCTTCCAGCGCGGCGACGTCGGAAACCGGGATCCCGTAAATCCGCTCCATCACCATCATGCCTTCACTGCAGTAGTCCGAGTAAACTTCCGGGACATAAAGCATCGGGCTATCTTCAAAGTTGCGCCGCAGCTGAATAGCGTTAGCCGATTCACGCAGCAGGTTGAGCTCATCGAGCAGCGTTTTTTCGTATTCACGCACCACTTCCTGCGGGCGCAGGCGACGACCGTCCGGTAACAGACGAGGCACCCAGCGGGCAAGGCGGTAGATGAGCTTCATATCCGCTTTGATAACCGGCACGATATCCGGGCGGATCACTTTAATGACCACTTCTTTGCCGTTCTCTTTCAAGCGCGCGGTATGCACCTGGGCAATAGAAGCGGAAGCAAGCGGTTCAACAGAGAAATCATCAAACCAGGCTTCTACCGGCAGGCCGCCCATGGCTTGCTCAATTTGCTTTTTGGCCTGCAGACCATCAAAAGGCGCAACGCGATCCTGCAGCATGGCCAGCTGATCGGCAATGTGGGGAGGGAACAGGTCGCGACGGGTCGAGAGCATCTGGCCAAACTTGATCCACACTGGCCCCAGCTCCTGCAGCGCAAGGCGCAGGCGCTCGCCAAGAGGACGTTCTTTATGGCGGTTTGGCATCCAGAACAGCATCCGCCGCCAGATTCGCAGCGGCAGCGTGATACGCATTTTAGGAATGAGCTCATCAAGCCCGTAGCTCAAAAAGGTGTGGACGATGAAATACAGGCGCCGTAATTCTCCTGGCGTCATTTGCCCTCCAGCGTTTCCAGCCGTTTTTCCAGCGTGGCCAGCGCTCGCTCAACGGCTGCGGTTTCTTCAGCAAACCAGGCCAGCTCCAGCGGACCCGGCGCCAGGCGCCACTCTTCGGTAATCGCTTCCGCAACATAGCGCTGCTGGCGCTGAGCGCCACGCAGAAGAAAACGAGCACCGCCGCGGAATACTTTACTAAAGCCTTCCGCAACCACATCCCCGGTATACGGGGCGAGCAGTTCAGCCGGATCGAACTCCGCGAGATCGCACAGCGTAACGGTATTTTGTACCACCTGCAGATCGCCCTGCACTTCAAGATCGCCGCTGCGAATCAGCGCGGTAAGCTGCTGGCGATTACGTAGCTGCGGAAGCACGCTCAGGCGAGTACGCACGGTGCAGTCTGCCTCGCCTTCCCACGCCCCCAGCACATCGACCTGGCGCTCGCTAAAAACCAGCACCACGGGTTCGGAGAGCTCCTGCAGTTCGACACGCAGCACTTTCCCCAGCAGACGCTGACGGGCAGGTTTCAACGCCCGATCGCGCCAGAGGAAGGTATTCAGAACCGTCTCAAGACCGGCGGTAACCAGTGGTTTGAAAGGCATAGCGTCCCTCCTGTCAGAACTTATAACCGCGGTGTAGCGCAACGATGCCTGCCGTGAGGTTGTAGTAGTCGACGTTTTCAAATCCTGCATCCTGCATCATGCCTTTCAGCGTGTCCTGATCGGGATGCATTCGAATAGATTCAGCAAGATAACGATAGCTTTCGGCGTCTTTCGCAACCAGCTCGCCTACGCGCGGCAGGATATGGAAGGAATAGGCGTCGTAGGCTTTGCTAAGCGGCTCAATAATCGGTTTTGAGAATTCCAGCACCAGCAGACGGCCACCCGGCTTTAATACGCGGTACATAGAGCGCAGCGCTTTTTCTTTATCCGTCACGTTACGCAGACCGAAAGAAATCGTAATGCAGTCAAAGGTGTTGTCCGCAAAAGGTAGCGCTTCGGCGTTCGCCTGGACGTATTCCACGTTGCCGACAATGCCGATATTGCGCAGCTTTTCACGGCCCATTTTCAGCATAGAGTCGTTGATATCCGCCAGCATCACGCGGCCGGTTTCCCCGACCAGGCGAGAAAATTTCGCCGTCAGATCGCCGGTTCCTCCGGCCAGATCCAACACGGTTTGCCCACGGCGGACGCCGCTGCAGTCGATGGTGAAACGCTTCCACAAACGATGAATACCGAACGACATCAGATCGTTCATTACGTCATATTTTGCGGCCACAGAATGAAATACATGCGCCACCATGTCAGCTTTCTGCTCTTTGGCGACAGTCTGAAAGCCAAAATGCGTCGTTTCTTGTGAATCCTCAACCATCTCTATGCCTGCTTACTTATCAAGAAAATGTTCGTTGAGTGTAACAGGTTTAGCGCACTTCCCATACGCTTCAACGCGGCTGAGGACGGTTCTCATACGCAGCGGTAACGGCCTTATCGGCAGAAAAGTCTTTATCTTCCTGCGCGTTACCGTCTTCTGTAAGGAAGTATTCTTCATCCTGCGCGGCTGCCTGTTCGACTAAGTCAGGATTAATCCCACGTTTAACCTCCACCCCCAGCCCGCGAAATGACTCCGCCTGCACCAGCAGGTTACCGCGCCCGGAGGCGAGCTTTTTCATCGCCTGACGGTAGTTATCCTGGGCTTTATCCAGGCTCTGGCCAATGGCCGACATATCGTCAACAAACAGACGCATCTTGTCATACAGACGCCCCGCTCTTTCGGCAATTTTCTGCGCGTTACGGCTCTGATGTTCATAGCGCCAGAGATTGGCGATGGTCCGTAGCGCCACCAGCAGCGTGGTCGGGCTCACCAGCATGATGTTGTTTTTCAGCGCTTCGCTAATGAGTTCCGGCTGGCGATCGATTGCCAGCAGGAAGGCCGGTTCCACCGGGATAAACATCAGAACATAGTCAAGCGAGCGCAGCCCAGGCAGTTGCTGATAATCTTTGCGTCCCAGCAGGCGCATATGGTTGCGTACGGAAGCAATATGCTCCTGCAGCGCCGCCTCTCGGGTGTAATCATCGTCAGCGTTGAAGTAGCGCTCATAGGCCACCAGGGTCATTTTGGCATCGATGACCACATCCTTTCCCTGCGGCAAACGGACGATCACATCAGGCTGCATCCGCGCGCGGTTTTCCGTTTCGATGCTCACCTGAGTTTGATATTCATGGCCTTCCCGCAGCCCCGATGCTTCCAGTACGCGGGTCAACACCACCTCGCCCCAGTTGCCCTGGGTTTTGTTATCGCCTTTTAGCGCGCGGGTCAGATTTAGCGCTTCCTGGGCCATCTGCGCATTTAGCTGCTGAAGATTGCGGATTTCATGGGCCAGGGTGTGACGCTCCCGCGCTTCCTGGCCAAAGCTATCCTGCACCTGCCGACGAAAGCCATCCAGCTGTTCGCGCAGCGGCGTCAGCAGACCGTGCAGGCTCTGGCGGTTCTGCTCATCTACCCGACGATTACTGTGCTCAAAAATACGGTTCGCCAGATTCTCAAACTGCTCGCTAAGCCGCTGCTCGCTGTTAACCATCTGGCGGATTTTGTCTTCCGCATGCAGCTGAGTGGATTCAAGACGAGTGGTCACTTCGCGGAGGTCAGCTTCCAGCGAGGCGTTGATTTCGCGCAGGCTGCGCAGCTCGTTATTCAGCAGTTCACACTCTTCGCGCCAGTGAGACTCCTGTACCAGCCGTTGGCGGGTGGCGCTCAGCTCAATATCCAGCTCGCGCCGCTCTTCGATGAGATCGGCGCGAATTTGATCGGCGTGCGCTTTGGTCGCCAGCCAGCCGACAATCAGCCCCACGGCCAGCGCCACGACGGCACTAATAATAATTGAGATATCCACAACGCCCCCTGCGGCAACGACTTACGGCACAAAATAGAATTGTGCTGTACAAACGTCCAGTTTGAAAGGGTTTTCCTGCGAGGCGCTACGCAAAAAAGAAGGGCCGGAGAATCCGACCCTTATACGAAGAGAGAATAATTACAGCAGGCGGCGCGCCGCTTCCACGACAATTTTCACCGCGTGGCTTTCGGTTTGCTTCATGGTTTCCGCGTTCGGAATCTCCTGCTGGGTACGGTTGACGATAACCCCGGCAACCATTCCGGCGCGCAGGCCCTGGCTGGCGCACATGGTCAGCAGAGTGGCGGATTCCATTTCATAGTTCATTACGCCCATCGCCTGCCACTCTTCCATCGAGCCTTTAAAGCGGCTAACGACGCGGCCGGAGAAGGTATCGTAACGTTCCTGGCCCGGATAGAAGGTGTCGGAAGAGGCGGTCACGCCGATATGGGTGGTCGCGCCAATAGACTTCGCCGCTTCAACCAGCGCGGTAGTACATTCAAAATCAGCCACCGCCGGGAACTCCATCGGCGCAAAGTGCAGGCTTGCACCGTCCAGGCGGACAGAAGCGGTGGTCACCAGAACATCACCTACGTTAATGTGCGGCTGAATAGCGCCGGTGGTACCAATACGCAGGAAGGTACGGATGCCGAGCTGGGCCAGTTCTTCCACGGCGATAGAGGTCGATGGGCCACCGATACCGGTAGAGCAGACAATCACTGCTTTACCATCTAGCTCGGCGCGCCAGGTGGTGAATTCACGGTGAGATGCCAGCTTAACCGGCTTATCCATCAGCGCGGCGATCTTTTCCACACGCTCCGGATCGCCAGGGACGATAGCCAGCGTAGCCCCTTGTAAATCGTTTTTGGTGAGGCCGAGATGAAAAACATCAGACTTGGACATAAAAAACTCCTCTGTGGGTCGAATTATCAGCAGAAGCAAAACGGTACTTTACAGAAGCTGCTGGTTCAGTTTTGTGATACCAATCACCATGAATGAAATTCATTGCAATAAATTTCCATAAAATAGTGATATACATCACATTAACAAGCTAAATCTCAGAACCCTGAACAAAAGATAGCCGGTTTCGGGCACTGTGTTTGGTTAACGTCCTGTCCAGAGCAGCTATAGTTATTGATGCGCTAATCATTGAGGGTACGGAGAATACCATGACGATAATCAAGCCAACCGGCTTTGCACCTGCAGCCACGCCGCACGCCTCAACTGCCGTTCACACATCAGATGAGAACATCGTCTCCGGGGAGACATCCATCCCTTCGCAGGGAGATAACATGCCGGCATTCCATGCCCGCCCGCGCAGCGTCGACGGTTCGCTGCCGGTGGTTATCGTGGTTCAGGAAATTTTCGGCGTGCATGAACATATCCGCGATATCTGCCGCCGCCTGGCGAAGGAGGGGTATCTGGCTATCGCACCGGAGCTGTATTTCCGCCAGGGCGATCCTAACGATTACAGCGACATTCCTTCTCTGTTCCAGGGACTGGTCACAAAGGTGCCGGATTCTCAGGTGCTGGCCGACCTCGATCACGTGGCCAGCTGGGCCTACCGCCACGGCGGCGACGCCCACCGTCTGCTCATTACCGGTTTCTGCTGGGGCGGGCGCATCACCTGGCTGTACGCTGCGCATAACCCGCAGCTAAAAGCCGCCGTCGCCTGGTACGGCAAGCTGGTCGGCGAAAAAACGCTTAATTCGCCGAAGCATCCGGTCGATGTCGCCGTCGATCTGAATGCGCCGGTTTTAGGGCTGTATGGCGCAAAAGATGACAGCATCCCACAGGATACGGTAGAAACCATGCGCCAGGCGCTACGGGCGGCCAACGCCACGGCGGAAATTGTGGTTTATCCGCAGGCCGGCCACGCTTTTAATGCCGACTATCGCGCCAGCTATCATGAAGAGTCGGCGAAAGACGGCTGGCAGCGAATGCTGGCGTGGTTTGCGCAGTACGGCGGTAAGCGGGGGTAAAAATCAACTATTGCCGATATGGTGACTCACCATCCCGGCAATAGTCCCGTCCGCTATCCATGAAGAAAGGCAGCGGCAAATAAATTCATAGTGCTGTGTCGCATTGCGCGGCACGCATATCGCCTGATGTATCTGGCTAAAACTATCGGGTAAAACGCGAAACTGTGGATTATCCCGCGCGGCTTTCTCCAGAGGCTGACGAATACCGGCCACCATATCACCTTCGCCGTTGATGAACGCCTGTATAGCATCCTGCGAAGTGGCATATTGGCGCAGCGTCGCATGTTTCAGCGTGCGAATCAGATACAGCTCGTAGGCCGCACCTTTGCCCACGTTGATTACTGAACCTTCGCGGTCCATCTCCTGAACCGATTGAATCTTGTTCTCTTTTTTAACCATCAGCGAACTCTCGATCGTGATGTAGGAGGGCGTAAAGCGAAGCTTATCTTCCCTCGCCGGGTCGATAGCCAGAAAAGCGATATCCCATTGATCCATCAGTGCCGCATCCACGACCTGCCCGGCCGTTGGCCAGGTCACCAACCGCGCTTCACGCTGGCTCTCAGTCGCCAGTTTCTTTGCCAGTTCGACGGTTATCCCCCCCGGCGATCCATCTGGCGACAGTATCGTAAGAACCGGGTTGCCCAGATTAATGGCAAAACGTAAATACTTCTTTTGCTCGTGGCGTTCAATCATCATTCATCTCCGAAGAGTGACAGTAGACCCATTCAGTAAATGATTAACTCTGGCCATCTCCAGCGCCAGGGCTTTGACGTATTACTTTAAGCATATCAATGCTGCGCGCCGCAGCATTTTTTATATTTACGCCCGCTGCCGCAGGGGCAAGGGTCGTTGCGGGAAGCCGTTTTCGGCTGCTGCTCTTCTTGCGCCAGCCACTGCATCATGGCCGGGAGCGGATAGCCGTTTTCCAGAAGCTGCCGCCAGACGTTCATATACGGCGTCACGTGTTTGAAAAAGTGCTGGTAGCCTGCGCACAGGTAGCTATGGCCGGGGCGACCGCTCGGGGAAACGGCGAAGCGATGTTTCGGACAACCGCCGTGGCAGGCAAAGCGAAACTCGCAGCTGCGGCAATCCGCCGTTAGCGTCTCTTGTTTTGCCTGACCAAAAGCGATGGCCTGCTCGCTATTATTCAGCTCGCGGATGCTCTGCTGATGAATATTACCCAGCTTATGCTCCGGATAAACAAAGTGATCGCAGTTATACAGATCGCCGTTCGATTCCAGCGCAAAAGCGTGCCCGCAGGTTGGCGAATGTACGCAAAGCACCGGCGGCTGACCGGTCCATGCCGCCAGGGCAACGTCAAACATCTGCACGTAGACGCGATCGACGTCGCGACGCACCCAGATATCGAAAATTTGGTTAAGAAACTCGCCGAACTGCCAGGAGGGTACCGTCCAGGGCGCCAGCCGCGCCGCGCTCTCACCCGGGAGCACCAGCTGGAGCGGCGCCGAGGCGTCGCTGCTCATCCGTTCGACCAGCGGGATAAACTGCATATAGCGCGAACCGGCCGCCAGCAGGAAATCATACACTTCACGGGCATGATCGACGTTATGCTTGCCGACGACGGTCAGGGTATTGAACTCGACGTTATGCGCCTTCAGCAGCGCCATCGCCGCAACAACCTTTTCGTGGGTACCCTTTCCGGCGCGGTTAACGCGGTACTGGTTATGCAGATGCGCCGGGCCGTCTATCGACAAACCCACCAGAAAACCCTGTTCGGCAAAAAAACGCGCCCACTCTTCGTCCACCAGGACGCCGTTAGTTTGCAGCGCATGTTCTATCTTCTTACCGTTGGCGTACTGGCCGCACAGCTCAACGACCCGGCGAAAGAACGGCAGCCCCATCATGGTCGGCTCGCCGCCCTGCCAGGCAAAGGCCACCGCATCGCCGGACTGGGCGGCAATATGCTGGCGAATATAATTTTCCAGCGTCTCATCGGACATGCGCCAGTTTTTATTCCGTTCCGGATAAAGCGCTTCTTTTTCCAGATAAAAGCAGTAGGTGCAATCGATGTTACACACCGAGCCGCTCGGCTTTGCCATCACGTGGCAGCCATGAATCATGCTAATTTCCCCAGATTTGATGGCCCGGTAAATGCTGCCATTAACTGTTCTCTACAATGTACTGATAGCAGCTGGCGATATGGCGGGCGATGGTATATTCCACCAGCTCGCCGCGATCGTTAAATCCCTGGCGAGTCTTCACCAGCAGCGGCTCGCCTGCGGCAACCTGCAGAATGTCGCAGTCCTGGGCCGTCGGCAGCTCGGCGGTAATGGTGTCTTTATAGCTGTCAATATTCTCGCCGCGCTGTTCCAGCGCACTATACAAACCTTCTTTAAACGCGTCTAAAGTCAGCTCGCCCAGACGCGGCGTCAGCCAGATATAGTTTACCTGCGCGGGCAGTTCATTTTGTCGATAGATCGTGCGGGTGAGACGCTGAATTTTCTTCCCCGCCGGGAGAGCGAAGGCCTGCGCCACTTCCGCCGGCGGCAACAGCTGCTCGAGTGTCAGATTATGTCGCGAAATAGAGTGCTGCTGCTGGCCATCAACCAGCCGGATACGGGTTTTGACGCCCTGTTTCTCTGAGGTGCTGATAACCATAGTACCGATTCCAGCCTGGCGTTTTACCAGCCCTTTCGCGGCCAGCTCGGCCAGCGCGCGCCGGGCGGTGATGCGGCTGACGCCGAACAGCTCTTCAAACTCGGCTTCGGTCGGCAGGACATCATTCTTTTTGTAGGCCCCGGTTCTCAGCTTTTCCAGCAGGATATCGTGAAGCTGGGCGTACAATGGTTTCGCGCCGCGAGAATAGTCCAGTTCTTCTTTCATTAACTTCGCACTCCTGTTCCCCGGCCGCAGCCGGGGGTACCCCTTAATCAAGTCGCATTTCTAACGCCATCTTATAGTACACGCTCTGATGCTGCTCCTCCGGAACCTCGTTCTGCACGAAAGCCCACAAATTTTGCCGCGCCCAGTCCGGCTGACAGGCGGCCCGCAGTTTGTCAGCCAGAACATGCTGCCCGCTGCCCTCAAGATGCTGCAGTAGCGCAAACAGGCCGTAGCGCACCTGCGGCGTAAAGGCGGCCAGCTCCGGTAGCAGGTGCGGATCCAACCCCAGCAGCGGGCTTTGCGCATCATCCAGGCCATAGCGCGCGTACAGCTCAGCGGGCGCATCGTTCTCCTTCATCATGCAGATCATCTGCTCCCGCAGCCGCCGCGCCGCGTGTTCATCCCGGCACTGGGTTTGCTGCGTCGGATCGGTGTGTAAATCATATAGTCGATGACCGAAGCGATCGGCGCCGCGGGTCATCACCGACTCAGCGGGAATTTTCATTACCGGACAGCCCTTGGTAAAGCGAAACGGCGGATGCAGCGTCGTTTCGCGCAGCTCCTGCGGCGTGAAGCGACGATTGATACGGGTCGGCATCAGGGTGTATTCGAACAGGCCATCGACGCCTTGCTCAACGGGCGAGCGCATATAGACGTAGCGACCATCGGTAATATTAATATGGCAACCGTGATAGCCAAACAGAGCATAGTCGCGGACCGGGGTATCGTCGCGCAGCGCGGGCAGCAGCGACACGCCCTGCATATCCGCCGGTTTATTCAGGCCAAAACAATCCAGCAGCGTCGCGGCGATATCGATGGTCTGCGCCAGTGCCTGACGAGACTCGCCCGCGCCGCCATACTGCGGATGCCAGATAAACAGCGGAATATTTGCCACTTCGTTATACAGCGGCATAATATTTTTCCCCCACCACTCATGCTCGCCGAGCAAAAAACCGTGGTCGGTGTTGACGATCAGCATCGTGTCGCGCCAGAGATCGTAACGATCCATATAGTCCAGCACCTTACCGACGTACGCATCCACCATCGTCAGCAGCGCCATATAGTATTTCTGGATCATGCTCTTGCGTTCGTCGCTTTCGGTGACGAAGTAGTAAGGCGGCCAGCCGTCGAACTGCGCAGGATCGTCAATGCCGTACATCTTGAGATATTTTTCCGGCACGAAAAACGGCTCATGCGGGTCGAAACACTCCAGCTGCAGAAACCAGTTATCGCTGGCATGGTTGGCGTCGATAAACCCCAGCCCTTTGCCGATCGTCTTCGCCAGATGATGATCCTCTTCGTTCTGCATAAACTGCACGTTGATCTGATGCTGAATCCGGCTGGCGATCCGCCGCTGTTTGATCTCCTCCGGCTCGCCGGATTCGTAGCGATATTGCGGCTTATCCACCACCCCTTTCCAGGCATCGCCCTCCTGACCGCGCACAAACTCGTAGGTGCTGTAGCGAGAGTGATAGGTCGCTCCGCCGTCGCGCCAGTAGTGTTTGTGATCCGTCACCAGGTGGGTGTGAATACCGTTCTTCTTCAGCAGCTCGGGAACCGAATCATCGAACGGCTCGATTGGCGACCAGCCGCGATGTAAAAAGTTATAGCGTCCGGTATGCAGCTCCCGGCGTGCGGGCATGCAGGGCATGCTGCCGACATAGCCGTTGTCAAAACGAACCGTACGCTCCCTCAGCCGCTGGAAATTCGGCGTGATCGCCCTGTCGCTGCCGTAGGCCGACAGCAGGCGCTTATTCAGCGAATCAAACATCAACATTATCGCTTTCATGCTTTACTCCTTCACTCTTGCTTCACGCCGTTTCTTTATCGTAACCGCGTACTTTGCCGACGATATAGGTCAGCACGAAGGCTGCAGCGCAGCCGGTTAACCATGAGATGATGTACTGCAAATATTTGCCGTCGGCGATGAGCGGCAGCGCGGACAGCCCGGCTGCGCCAACGCCGTTGGTTGAGACGCCCAGCAGCACCACCATCATTCCGCCGAAACCAGCGCCGATGGAGCCGGTTATAAAGGCAAATCCTGCCGGAATATTGACGCCGAAAATGGTCGGTTCACCCACCGCCAGAATGGAGGTTGGGATCGCCCCTTTAGCGATTTTCTTCATCATCGGGTCGCGCGTCAGCAACAGTACCGCCGTCGCGGCACCCACCATCCCGGCGTTGGACATAATCTGGATGGCAAAGAGCGGCGCGTGGCCGGTCGCGTTAATCATCTCCAGATGAATAGGGAACAGGCCGTGATGCAGACCAAGCGAAATCAGGAAGGGGAAAAGCGCGGAGAGGACAAACCCAGCCGCAATGCCGCCGGTAGAGAGCAGGCCGTTTAGCCCGTGCAGAATACCGTTAGAAATAACGCCCGCCACGGGCATAATCACCAGCAGCAGCGCCGCTGCCATCACCACCAACACAATAGTTGGCGTGACCACAACATCAACAATATCCGGGACAAAGCGCCGCACCCGTTTTTCCAGCAGGCACATTAGCCAGGCGCAAAGAATGACGCCAATCAGCCCGCCCTGCCCCGGGATCAGCCCCAGCGCGGTAATCTGCGGCACGATGGTGATCGCCCCCAGCAGGCCGCCCATCACCGCGTTTCCGTCAAACTCCTTCGCCGCCGTCACGCCGGTATAAATGGCGAGGAAGCCGAACAGCGCTTTAGAGACGATATCAAGGAACTGGCTGATGCCGAGCATATGCCGTTGATCGAGCACCACCTGGGTAGGCGACAGGTCTCCCGGCGCCGCCACATGATGCGCCAGCGCCCAGGAAGCGGCCGAGTTCACCAGCACGTTATTAATTCCCATCAGGATACCGGCGGCAATCAACGATGGCAGGATCGGCACAAAAATATTGGCAATATGCTTAAGGATAACTTTGGTGCGGGTCTGTTTTTTCGCCTTTTCCCGCGCCAGCTGAGCTTTTTGCTCAACGTTGCTTAACGGAGTAGCGTCCGCAGGCTGGCCCTTAAGCAGATCGTTAATCACATTTGCGACCTTCGACGATTTTCCCGGCCCGACAATAACCTGCAGGGTATCGTCCTCAACGACCCCGAGTACGCCTTCAATGCTTTTAAGCGCGGCGATATTGACTCGTGTTTGATCGCTTATCGTCATTCGTACGCGCGTCATACAGTTGGTCACATGCAGAAAATTAGCTAAGCCGCCACAGTGCCCCACAATCGCGTTTGCCACCTGGTTGTAGTCCATACAGAGGTTCCTTTATTATTTTGCTGGCAATTGTTATAACAATATAATGTTATTATGTTTGTGAGGATCGTCATAAAGGCGCACCAGCGATCGATTTTTGGCAGGGAAGAACAAAAAAGGAGGCCGAAGCCTCCTTGAGCAGAGAGTGGTCAGGATAAGCACATTCGCCGGGTTGCGCTGTGCTTACCCGGGCTACCGGCCCGCAGGCGGCGGCGATCCGTAGCCCCCCATCGGGGGAAAGAGCACTGAGTGGCTCAGGGGTTATTATGCTGTCATCCGGACACCGGAAAGCGTGGTTATACTATGCCTGACGCAGGTTCTGCGCGGCTTTAACCATGTTGGCCAGCGCAGCACGGGTTTCCGCCCAGCCGCGGGTTTTCAGGCCGCAGTCCGGGTTTACCCACAGGCGCTCTGCCGGGATGCGCTGCGCGGCTTTCTTCAGCAGCGCCTCGATCCACTCCACGTCTGGGACGTTCGGCGAGTGAATATCGTACACCCCCGGCCCGATTTCATTCGGATAGTCGAACTCTTCAAACGACTCCAGCAGCTCCATATCAGAGCGCGAGGTTTCGATGGTAATCACGTCCGCATCCAGCGCGGCGATAGAGTCCATGATGTCGTTGAACTCGCAATAGCACATATGGGTATGGATCTGGGTGTCATCTTTCGCCACCGCGGCATTGATGCGAAAAGCTTCCACACCCCACGCCAGATAGTCCTCCCAGTCGCTACGTTTCAGCGGTAGCCCTTCGCGCAGCGCCGGTTCGTCAATCTGGATGATGCCGATACCAGCGGCTTCCAGATCCGCCACTTCGTCGCGCAGCGCCAGGGCAATCTGTTTCGCAATCGTTTCACGGCTGACGTCCTCGCGCGGGAAGGACCAGCAAAGAATGGTCACAGGACCGGTCAGCATGCCTTTTACCGGTTTGTCGGTCAGCGACTGTGCGTATTTTGCCCACTCGACGGTGATCGCCTCCGGACGGCTGACGTCGCCAATCACCACCGGCGGCTTAACGCAGCGGGAACCGTAGCTCTGTACCCAGCCGTTCTGGGTGAAGATAAAGCCGTCCAGATGTTCGCCAAAATATTCCACCATGTCGTTACGTTCGGCCTCACCGTGTACCAGCACGTCCAGCCCCAGCCGCTCCTGCTCGACGATCGCCTGCTTGATGTGTTCAGCGATGCCGGTGCGGTAGCGGTTAGCGTCGAGATGGCCTTTTTTGAAGTCCAGACGCAGGCCGCGGATCTCGGGAGTCTGCGGGAAAGAACCGATGGTGGTGGTCGGCCAGGCCGGTAGCTTAAAGCGGGCGCGCTGCGCTTCGGCGCGAACTTCGTAGCCGCTTTGACGCTGACTGTCCTGAGCGGTTATGGCTGCCAGACGCTTCTCTACCGCCGCGTTATGCACGCGGGTTGAATAGCGACGGGCCCGGATCGGCGCGCTCCAGTCAGCAATCGCAGCGGTGTCGCCGCTGTTCAGCGCATCGCGCAGCAGCGCCAGTTCCTGGCATTTTTGCAGGGCGAAGGCAAACCAGCTCTTCACTTCGGCATCAAGCCGCGTTTCCACGCTCAAATCGATCGGGCTGTGCAGCAGGGAGCAGGAAGAGGCGACCCACAGCTCGCGTTTGCCGACAATCCCTTTAACCTGCGCGTATTTTTCGCTCAGATCGGCGCGCCAGACGTTGCGACCGTTGATCAGGCCCGCGGAGAGCAGCCAGTCGGCAGGCAGGCGCTTATGCAGTTCGGCGACATCATCCTGGCCATGGACCAGATCCACATGCAAACCCTGCACCGGCAGCGCGGTAATGGTGTCGAGGTTATCGGTAATGCCTTCAAAGTAGGTGGTCAACAGTAGCTTAACCTGGCCATTAAGCGCCTCATAAGCCGGTTTGAAAGCGTCCAGCCACGTCTGCGGCAGCTCGAGCACCAGCGCCGGTTCATCAATCTGCACCCACTCAATGCCGCGTTTTGCCAGCTCCGCCAGCACCTGCTGGTAAACCGGCAGAATATCGTGCAGCAGGTTCAGACGATCGAACGACTCGCCTTTCACCTTACCAAGCCACAGATAGGTGACTGGCCCAAGCAGGACGGGCTTCACTTTGTGGCCCAGCGCCAGCGCTTCGTCCACCTCATCCAACAGCTGGTTCCAGCTCAGTTTGAACTGCTGGCCCTTCACGAATTCCGGCACCATGTAGTGGTAGTTGGTGTTAAACCATTTGGTCATTTCCGCCGCCGCGGCCGGTTCGCCGGTCGGCGCACGGCCGCGACCCATGCGAAACAGAGTATCGATATCAACGGAGCCGTCTTTGTTCTGATGACGAGCCGGCACGTTGCCAAGCCACAGGCTGGTGGTCAGAACATGGTCGTACCAGGCGAAATCGCCAACCGGCAGCAGATCAACGCCCGCCTGCTTTTGCTGTTCCCAGTGGCGAGCGCGCAGTTCCCGGCCAACGGCCAGCAGTTCTTCGCGGCTGATATTGCCCGCCCAATAGCTTTCTTGCGCTTTCTTCAGCTCGCGACGCAGGCCAACGCGAGGGAAACCGAGGGTGTGATTAATAATTGTCATTTTTTGAGCCTCATAATTGCAATCCGAAAGATTTCGGATTTAGGGAAGGCGGCAAACTTGCTCATCCCCAGGAGCTTACTGAAGTAAGTGACTGGGGTGAGGAAGTACAGCCAACGCACCATAAATTCGAAAGATAAAGGATTTAGCCGTCCAGATGTTTACACATCCATAATTGGCAGTTACTGTATATTCCTCAAGCGCAAATTATTCATGGCGAAGTGAAGGACTTTCATGATCGAAATTAAACACCTGAAAACGCTCCAGGCGTTGCGGAACAGCGGTTCGCTGGCAGGCGCAGCAGCGGCCCTGCACCAGACTCAATCCGCCTTGTCCCACCAGTTCAGCGATCTGGAACAGCGCCTTGGCTTCCGTCTGTTTGTGCGTAAAAGTCAGCCGCTGCGCTTTACGCCGCAGGGTGAAATCCTGCTCCAGCTGGCCAACCAGGTGCTGCCGCAAATCAGCCGCGCCCTGCAGGATTGCAATGAGCCGCAGCAAACTCGTCTGCGTATCGCCATCGAATGCCATAGCTGTATACAATGGCTCACGCCGGCGCTGGAGAGCTTCCGCGCCCGCTGGCCGCATGTGGAAGTGGACTTTCAGTCCGGCGTGATCTTCGACCCGCAGCCGGGCCTGCAGCAGGGTGAGCTGGATCTGGTCATGACCTCCGATATCCTGCCGCGCAGCGGTCTGCACTATTCGCCAATGTTTGATTTCGAAGTGCGTCTGGTGATGGCGCCGGATCATCCGCTGGCGACAAAGACGCGCATTGCGCCTGAGGATTTAGCAACCGAGATGCTGCTGATTTACCCGGTCCAGCGCGCTCGTCTGGATATCTGGCGTCACTTCCTGCAGCCTGCGGGGATCAGCCCGCAGCTGAAGAGCGTCGACAATACGCTGCTGTTAATTCAGATGGTGGCGGCGCGGATGGGCATCGCCGCCCTGCCGCACTGGGTTGTGGAAAGCTTTGAGCGCCAGGGTCTGGTGGTGACCAAAACCCTGGGCGAGGGACTGTGGAGCCGGCTATACGCCGCGGTACGCGACGGCGAACAGCGCCAGCCGGTGACCGAGGCGTTTATTCGCTCAGCGCGGAACCACGCTTGCGACCATTTACCGTTTGTGCGGAGTGCGGAGCGACCCAGCGTCGATGGACCCACAGCGAGGCCAGGATCACCAGAGCTCCCGTAATAAAACTTGGCCAACGGGGCTGCTCCTGCCAGATAGCAAGATTCACCAGCAGCCCGGCAGGTACATGCATATTGTTCATGATGCCGAGCGTACCGGCATCCACCTGGGTGGCGCCGTAGTTCCACATGAAGTAGCCGATCCCCGATGCCGCCACGCCAAGGAACACCAGAATGCCCCACTGTAGAGAGGTTTCCGGCATTTTCTGCGCATTGCCCAGTATCGACCAGGCAACCGCCGCCACCAGAAACGCCCCGACATAGAACCAGGCGAAGGCATTATGCTGCGGCATCGGACGCGTTTCCATCAGGCGCTTGTAGCCCACCATGCCAATCGCGAAGCTGATATTGGAGAGCTGCACCAGGATCAAACCGGTCCAGAAATGATTTGTCACCTGGTCGTAGCGAATAATACCCGCGCCGATCACCGCCAGCAGCGCGCTGCAGGCGTAGCCCAAGCGCAGGCGGCGGCGGCTCATTACATCATAAATCAGCGTGATATAGAGCGGCGTCAGGACGGTAAACAGCAGGAGTTCAGATACCGTCAGGTACAGATAGGCCTGGAAACTCAACATATACATAATGCCGAGCTGCATCGCCCCCACCAGCATATACAGGCCGATGGTGGACAGGCTTTGCCCGCGGGTGCGCAGGAAAGGTAAAAAGACCAGCGCCGCCAGACCAACGCGCGCCAGCACCGCGAAATAACTGTCGACGTGACCTGCAAGGTATTCGCCATAGAGGCTAAAAGAGAAGGCCCACAGAATCGTGGTGATTATCAGTAGCGCCACAATGAATGTCTCATAGAGTAAAGAACACGCATTGTAGCGAAGTGACAGGTTGACAACTGTTTAATTATTACTCAGTCGTCAAGCTTTTTTTTCGTCGAGATAGAGTTTACGCAGATAGTGGGGTACGGCGTCATCAGCGTTGCTGCCGATCACTTCCAGCTCTGGATGCAGGTCCTTCAGCCGCTGGTGCGCGTTGGCCATAATGCAGCCCTTGCCCGCCATCGACAGCATTTCCGCATCGTTCATACCGTCGCCGAAGGCGATACACTCTTTCAGGCTATAGCCGAGCATTTTCGCCACGGCCTCCAGCGCATGCCCTTTCGACACGCCGCCCGCCATCACTTCGAGGCAGGTGACGGTAGAGAAGCTCACGTTCACCCGATCGCCCCAGCGGGCATTGATCGCCTGCTCCAGCGGCAGCAGATGCTCATGCTTATCGCAGGTGAAAAAGACTTTGCTGATCCCTTCCGGATCCAGCTCGCCCGGCTCGTACAGCTTGTAGTTAAACACTGCCTCTTTGAAGAAGCGCATCTCTTCCGGACGGTGGCGGTTCATATACCACTCATCTTCACGATAAACGTTGGTTACGATCGCCGGATCGTTTCGCATCATCTCGAACAGGTCAGCGGCGATATCGCGATCAAGGTTATGAGCGAAGATCTGCTTCCCGTCGCTATCATGTACGCGGGCGCCGTTAGAGGTGATCATATAGGATTTAATGCCGAGATTATCGCGAATTTGCCCAACATCGATGTAGTGGCGGCCGGTCGCGAACACGAAATTGATACCGCGTGCGGTAAGCAGTTTCAGCGTCTCTTTGGCGTAGGGGGTTAAGCAGTGATCGGGAGAAAGCAGCGTGCCATCTAAGTCAGACGCAACAACCTGGTACATAAAAATTTTAACCTCTAAACAGGGCGACGAGCGTTTCGCCGGATTAAGTATGTCGAGCAAAAAAATCGACGATAGCGTTTAGCGCGACCGAGCGCATGGCGTCCTTTTCAAAAAGGATCTCATGGTATGCCCCTTCTATGACAAACGGCTTATTCCCTTCGCAGGGATGGCCGCCTGCGGCGCGAAGTTCACAGTAGCGATCGTGCATACGGTTATCGACTACTCGCTCTTCTTCCGCCTGGAGCAATAATGTTGGCGTAACGTCTTTTTCCGCGCCGGCCAGCACCTCTTCGCCCGCAAGGATCCCCTCGCGCACCCAATGGAACGTTGGCCCGCCGACCCGCAGCTGCGGCTCATCGGCGTAAAAACGCAGGTTGCGACGATAGCGTTGACGGCTGTGCGTCAGTACGTTGACCGCAAAGGGCAGCGCTCGCCAGCGGCCGGTACCGAGGGCATACTCTTCACGAATGCGCTGATGGCCCTCAGCCCAATCGAGAATGTGGCGCACCATCCAGTCAGGCAGGCGCATAACAATGCCGAACATCGGCGCGCAGAGCGCCATCGCGTCGCAATGCTGGTGGTGGCGCTGCAAAAATAGCGTCGCAATAGCGCCACCCATGGAATGGGCAAGAATAAACCGTTTCCGCCAGTGCCCCGGCACGACATGTTGTTGCCAGAAAGCGGCGAGATCGTCAACGTAATCGCTGAAATTTACGACGTGCCCGCGGTGGGTATCGGAAAGCATGCGCCCGGAACGCCCCTGGCCGCGATGATCGATAATCATCACGTCAAAGCCGCTGCGGAAAAGATCGTAAGCCAGTTCGGCGTACTTAACGTAGCTTTCAATACGACCCGGACAGATCACCACGACCCGGTCGTGACTTTTGGCGCAGAAGCGCACAAAGCGCACCGGAACGTCATCCACGCCCGTAAATTCAGCCTCTTCCCGCTGACGCCAGAAATCGGTTAGTGGCCCCATGGTAAAAGCCGCAAACGCGTTTTCTCGCGTTTCCCAGTCCTTTTGCTGCAAAAACATCGGGCTTACACCCCTGATAACCGCTGAAAATCGTTTTTTTGTCGTGCATCACACAATGCTTACACAATAGCGTATTGTGGCATAAAAACAGACAATCAGGGAGTTTCTCATGACGTTCGAGTGGTGGTTTGCCTATCTGCTAACATCTATTATTCTCAGCCTGTCGCCGGGCTCCGGGGCAATAAATACCATGACCACCTCTATTAACCACGGCTATCGCGGCGCGGCGGCCTCTATTGCCGGGCTACAGACCGGGCTCGGCATTCACATCGTGCTGGTCGGCGTCGGCCTGGGGACGCTCTTCTCTCGATCGCTGTTAGCTTTTGAAATCCTGAAATGGGCGGGCGCCGCTTATCTTATCTGGCTCGGCATTCAGCAGTGGCGAGCCGCAGGCTCTCTCGATCTGAATACCCTTGCGAAAGCGCAGACCCGCGGCAAACTCTTTAAGCGCGCGGTATTCGTGAATCTGACCAATCCGAAAAGCATCGTATTTCTCGCCGCGCTCTTCCCGCAGTTTATCGTGCCGCACCAGCCTCAGGTAATGCAGTATCTGGTACTTGGCGTTACCACTATTGTGGTCGATATTATCGTCATGATTGGCTACGCCACGCTGGCCCAGCGTATCGCTGCATGGATCAAGGGGCCAAAACAGATGAAGGCGCTGAATAAGGTCTTTGGTTCGCTGTTTATGCTGGTCGGCGCCCTGCTGGCCTCCGCCCGCCACGCGTGATGTATAGATAAACAAAAATTACCGTACTGATAAAATATATGGCCCAGGCGGGAGAAGAGCAGGATGTTCGGCCGCTATTCTATGAGCTGGCACAGCGGGTGCCGCAACATGGAGGTGTACTGATGACTCTGGCAGAAAAGTGGCTTGAGGAAGGCATAAAAGAGGGCAAACGCGCTGCGCTACTTAACGTCGCAAAGGCCATGCTCGAGCGGGGTATTGATACTACTGCGGTGATGGAAATGACCGGTCTCACGTCCGACGATTTGCAGCAGCTCCATCATTAATACCCGACCCGCCCATAACCTCCTGGGCGGGACGCAGAAGGGTTAGCGTGAAATAATCAGATGAATACCGAAGCCGGCGAATAGCGTACCGGCGATGCCGTCGATCCACTTCGCCATCCGCTGATAGCCACGGCGCATGCCCGGCAGGGCGAACAGGCTGGCAACCACCGTGAACCAGGCCAGCGTCTCCAGTACGATCAGCAGAAAAATCCCCCAGCGCGCGCCAGAACTGACGCTATCGCCGACGAACAGCGAGAACACGGAGCCGAAATAGATAATCGCTTTTGGGTTCGCCAGATTAGTCAGCAGCCCTTTCAGAAAGCTCCGGCCGCTGCGCGCCAGCTCAACCTGAGGCTCTACCGCTGCCGCCGCTTCGCCTTTTTTCAGCGCGCCACGCAGCATCTGGAAGCCCATCCAGCACAGATACAGGCCGCCGCCGACCATAATAATGGTATGCAGCCAGGCCATCCTCTCGATAATCAGGTTCAGGCCGAGCAGCGCTACGCCCGCCCATACCATTACCCCGCAGGTGATACCCAGCACGCCCATCATCGCCTCCTTACGAGAGCGGCTAACGGCGGTTTGCGAAACAAAGAAAAAGTCCGGGCCAGGACTCATCAGCGCAATGATATGCACCAGCGCGACGGTGAAGAAAAGCGTCAACATAATTAACTCGCAGGAAAATAGTCAGGACGAAAACTATATTTGCACTTTTTCGTCCGGCTGACTACTCATCATCGCCATCCACGTGCGCGCGGATCAGGGCCATAAACTCTTTACCAAAACGCTCGAGCTTACGCGTGCCGACGCCGTTGACGCTAAGCATCTCGCCGGCCGTCAGCGGCGTTTGCTCAGCCATTTCAATCAGTGTTGCATCGTTAAACACGACGTAGGGTGGGATATTCTCTTCGTCGGCAATCGCCTTACGCAGTTTGCGCAGCTTGGCAAAAAGCTTACGATCGTAATTGCCGCCAAAGGATTTCTGCATCGCTTTTGGCTTCAGCGCCACAATACGCGGCACGGCAAGCTGTAGCGTCACGTCGCCGCGCAGAACCGGACGCGCGGCCTCGGTAAGCTGTAGCGCAGAGTGCTGGGCAATATTCTGCGTGACCAGGCCTAAATGGATCAGCTGGCGGATCACGCTAACCCAATGCTCATGGCTCTGCTCGCGCCCAATGCCGTATACCGGCAGCTTATCATGCCCCATATCGCGAATACGCTGGTTATTGGCGCCGCGCAGCACTTCCACCACGTAGCCCATACCAAAGCGCTGGTTGACGCGGTAAATCGTCGACAGCGCCTTCCGCGCGTCCATTAAACCGTCGTACTGTTTCGGCGGGTCGAGGCAGATATCACAGTTGCCGCACGGCTCCTGGCGCCCCTCGCCAAAGTAGTTGAGCAACACCAGGCGGCGGCAGGTTTGCGCTTCGGCAAAAGCCCCCATCGCGTTGAGCTTATGGCGTTCAATGTCCTGCAGCGGCCCGGCGGGTTTCTCCTCAAGGCAGCGCCTGAGCCACGCCATATCCGCCGGATCGTAAAACAGCATCGCCTCGGCAGGCAGCCCATCGCGCCCGGCGCGGCCGGTCTCCTGATAATAGGACTCAATATTGCGGGGGATATCGAAATGCACCACAAAACGGACGTTCGGTTTGTTGATCCCCATCCCGAAGGCCACCGTGGCCACCACGATTTGCAGGTCGTCGCGCTGGAATTTCTCCTGTACGTCGGCGCGGATATGATTTTCCAGGCCGGCGTGATAGGCCGCCGCGCTGATGCCGCGACTTTGCAGGCGTGCGGCGGTATCCTCCACTTTCGACCGGCTATTGCAGTAGATAATGCCTGATTTGCCGCGCTGATCCTGCACGTAGCGCATCAGCTGATCCAGCGGCTTAAACTTCTCCATCAGCATGTAGCGGATATTGGGTCGGTCGAAGCTGCTGACCTGGATAAGCGGGTCGTTCAGGCCCAGCAGGCGAACAATGTCGCGACGCGTGGTGTCATCGGCGGTGGCGGTCAGCGCCATAAACGGGATTTGCGGTATCCGCTGGCGCAGCTGCCCTAACGCAGCGTATTCCGGACGGAAATCATGGCCCCACTGGGAAATACAGTGCGCCTCATCCACCGCCACCATCGACAGATTCCAGTGCGTAAGATGCTCGAGGAAGTTATCCAGCATCAGGCGCTCCGGGGCGATATACAGCAGGCGAATCTGCCCGCTGCGGCAGCCGGCCATCACCTCCTGCTGCTGCTCCCGGCTCTGGGTTGAATTCAGGCACGCCGCCGCCACGCCGTTAGCCAGCAGCTGATCGACCTGATCCTTCATCAAGGAGATGAGCGGCGAGACCACGACGGTCAGACCGCCCAGCACCAGCGCCGGCACCTGATAACACAGCGACTTGCCGCCGCCGGTCGGCATCACCACCAGGCAATCGCGCCCGGCCAGTGCCGTATCGATAATGGTTTCCTGGCCCGGGCGAAACTGCTGGTAGCCGAAGGTCTCTTGTAAAACCTGCTTAGCCAGCGATTCCTGATTCAATACTTCCGCCTGCGCCACGTTGACCCCATATGCCTGAAAAGAAAACAGGCGCTATTTTCAGCGCCTGAGAGCCAGAGTGCAACGATTAAAACAGATCGTTGAGCATCAGCCCGACGCCGACGCGGGTTTGATTAAAGTTATAATCGATAAGCGACTCGCCATAACCGCTATAGACCTGAGTATAGACGCGCACGTGTTTGGTGATCGGATAGCTTACCCCAAGCTCGGCGCCGCCGTAGCCGGTATTCCAGTTATATTGCCCCTGAGCGCTGAGAATAGCGTCGCCCAGCTGGTAGCCCACTTTCAGCCGGTAATAACCCATATATTTGGTGATATCCGGGTTATCGTCGGTGCTGCCAATCACGTACCAGGGCTTCACCTCGACCAGCCAGTTGCCATTTTGCGCCATCAGTCGGGTATAGAGGCGATTCCAGCTGCGGGAAGTGGGATCGGAACGGCCGTTAGAGTCGTGGTTATAACCCATTTCAACGTCGCGCAGCGTCCAGCCGGCAAATGAGTAATCGGTCGCAAACCCGAGGAACAGCTGCGGCTCGTAGTTGGTTTCGCGAAACGGCGCGGACTCTTTGCTGTTGGAGAGCTGCCACCAGGATTTTTGCGTATAAGAAGCGCCCAGCAGCGAATTCTCGCCCAAAATCCCGCGCCATAATGGAAACGCCAGGCTAAGCTGGAACTTCACTTCGTCTTTACGCGCGTTTTCAGCCCAGTCGTAGCTGCGAATCGCTTCTTTATTGAGATCGCTGGTCCATGTATAGAGCAGATAGTTGCTCTCGTAGGGATAGAGCAGGAAGGGATTATCATGGTCCTGTAACAGGTTGGCGATAATACTCCCGCGAACGGCCGGAGTGTCGTGGACCTGTTTATTCACCGGCGCGTCCTGCGCCAGAACGCCGGCCGGAAGCGCAACAAGCGCCAGCAGGCAGGCCAAAGAGATACGCATTGCTGTTCTCCTGGATGGATATTTATTATTTCTGTTTAACCCAGGCAGCATTCTACCTATTTATACGTCTTCTGACCTGTTATCCGTTCTTAAAGTAGAAATCAATATTTTAGAAGCATAAAATCAACATTTCATTAACCTATGGAAATGTTGTTATGTCTGAACTGACCGCCGCCGCCGCCCTGAAGCTGGTGGGAGAAATCTTCGTCTACCACATGCCCTTTAATCGCGCCTTAGGGCTGGAGCTGGAGCGCTATGAAAAAGAGTTCGCCCAGCTGAGTTTCAACAACCAACCAATGATGGTCGGCAACTGGGCGCAGAGTATTTTACATGGCGGAGTGATTGCCTCAGCGCTGGACGTCGCGGCGGGGCTGGTATGCGTCGGCAGCACCCTGACTCGCCACGACACCATCAATGAAGAAGAGCTGCGCCAGCGCCTGTCGCGGATGGGCACCATCGATCTGCGCGTCGACTACCTGCGTCCGGGTCGTGGGGAGCGCTTTACCGCCACCAGCAGCCTGCTGCGCGCCGGTAACAAGGTGGCGGTGGCCCGCGTCGAACTGCATAACGAAGAGCAGGTGTATATCGCCAGCGCTACGGCGACGTATATGGTGGGTTGATCGGCTTAAATCGAGTAACATCATTCTCTTTGGCAATGGATTTGTACCGATGGACGCTAAACAAACGCGGGTGGGGGTTCTCCTGGCCCTGGCCGCCTATTTTATCTGGGGTATCGCGCCAGCGTACTTCAAGCTTATCTACTATGTTCCCGCCGATGAAATTCTGACTCACCGCGTGATCTGGTCCTTCTTCTTTATGGTCGCGCTAATCAGCATCAGTCGTCAGTGGCCGCAGGTCAAAAGGCTACTGAAAACGCCGAAGAAGGTGTTTCTGCTGGCCCTGTCTGCCGTGCTGGTGGGCGGTAACTGGCTGCTATTTATCTGGGCGGTCAATAACCATCATATGCTGGAAGCCAGCCTGGGCTACTTTATCAACCCGCTGGTGAATATTCTGCTGGGGATGATCTTCCTCGGGGAGCGTTTTCGTCGGATGCAGTGGCTGGCGGTGCTGCTGGCCGCCTGCGGCGTTCTGGTGCAGCTCTGGACTTTTGGCTCGTTGCCGATTATCGCGCTGGGCCTGGCGTTCAGCTTCGCTTTTTATGGTCTGCTACGTAAAAAGATCGCCGTGGATGCACAAACCGGCATGCTGTTTGAAACGCTCTGGCTGCTGCCGGTCGCCGCGATTTATCTGTTTGGTATAGCCGATAGCCCGACCAGCCATATGGGGCAGAACCCGTGGTCGCTGAACCTGCTGCTGATGGCGGCGGGCGTGGTCACCACTATTCCGCTGCTGTGCTTTACCGGCGCGGCGACCCGTCTGCGCCTTTCTACGCTGGGCTTCTTCCAGTATATCGGCCCAACGCTGATGTTCCTGCTGGCGGTGACCTTCTACGGCGAGGTGCCGGGCGCGGATAAGATGGTGACCTTTGCTTTTATCTGGGTGGCGCTGGCGATTTTCGTAATGGATGCCGTTTACACAATACGTCGTACGCGTAGGGCATAAAGCCAGACCGGTACGCAAAAAAGGAGCCGAAGCTCCTTTTTTTACAGCCAGTTCTTGCGCTTAAAGTACAGATAGGGCGCCAGGCCAGCGAGCATCATAAAGACAATCGCGCCGGGATAGCCAAAGCTCCAGTGCAGCTCAGGCATAAACTCAAAGTTCATGCCATAGCTGGAAGCCACCAGGGTCGGCGGCAGGAAGACGACGGAGACGACCGAGAAGATCTTGATGATGCGGTTCTGCTCAATGTTGATAAAGCCCATCGCCGCCTGCATCAGGAAGTTGACCTTCTGGAACAGCGATTCATTGTGCGGCAGCAGGGATTCGATATCTCGCAGGATTTCGCGCGCCTGCTCCAGCTGCCCTGCCGGCAGACGGGCCTTGCGTACGAGGAAGTTCAGCGCGCGCTGGGTATCCATCAGACACAGGCGGACTTTCCAGCCGATATCTTCCTGTTCCGCCAGCGTAGAGAGCGCCTCGTCGTAATCATCGCCCTGACGACCTTCCATAATCACCCGGCTAAGCTTTTCCAGATCGCTGTAGATGTTTTCGATTTCATCCGCCAGCTGCTCGATTTTGGTTTCGAACAGATCCAGCAGCAGCTCGTAGGCGTTGCCGTCCACCATCGACTGGTTGCGGGCGCGCATGCGATACAGGCGGAAAGCGGGCAGCTCCCGCTCGCGCAGGGTGAACAGACGGCCTTCGCGGATAGTAAACGCCACGGTAGAGTTACCGGCGTGATCCTCAGCATCTTCAAAAAAGAAAAATGAGTGGATATGCAGACCGTCTTCATCCTCAAAGAAACGCGCTGACGCTTCGATGTCTTCCAGCTCCGGGCGCGTCGCCAGGTTCTGGCCCAATTCCGTTTGCACACGGCTTCGTTCATCGTCGTCAGGCTCGACCAGATCGACCCACACCGAACTGGCGAGGTGCTTGATCTCGTCGGCTTCCAGACGCGTTAAACGATTGTTTTCCAGTTGAAATGCGCTCAGCATGACCGGGACTCCCAATGCAAAAAATTATCGGACAGTTCGGTGGGCACACAGAAACAATTTGGGTTTCAGACCATTAAGCCTGACTCAGAGCGACGGGAATAGAACGGGTCGCCGACAACCGCTAAGGCTATCAGCATAAGAGGATAGCCTTAGGAGTTGTTCCTGATGGGCAGGAAATTGAGCCAGCATCTACTGGGTGTGTCCAAGGCGAATGTCCTCTTAGCGTAATCGTGCGCGCATGTTACGCCAGCGCAAAAACGGCGTCAACACGCAACGGAACGCTAAAGAGCAAATCAAGCTCCTTAACGTATAAAGGTAGCAGAATATTACAAAATAATGATATTTTTCTTACTGTTACACTGTTTCCAGCCGGGCGTACGCCGCGACCAGCCATTTGATCCCCTGCCCCTGAAAGGCAACCTGCAGGCGACTGTGTTCGCCGCTGCCTTCGAGGTTCACAATGGTGCCTTCACCGAATTTGGCGTGGCGGACGCGCTGGCCCAGCTTATAGCCGGTGTCGTTTTCCGCCATCGGCGTCCCCATGCGCTGATGGCTGACCGGCCGGCTCACCGTGGCGCGCAGCCGCACCTCTTCCACGCACGACTCCGGCAGCTCGCCGATAAAGCGCGAGGGGCGATGATAAACCTCTTTGCCGTACAGGCGACGGGTTTCCGCGTAGGTCAGCGTGAGTTTTTGCATGGCACGAGTCACGCCGACGTAGGCCAGGCGGCGTTCTTCTTCCAGGCGGCCGCCCTCATCAAGCGCCATCTGGCTCGGGAACATCCCTTCTTCCACGCCAACGATAAATACCTGCGGAAACTCCAGCCCTTTCGCCGAGTGCAGGGTCATCAGCTGTACCGCATCCTGCCAGGTGTCCGCCTGCCCTTCTCCCGCTTCCAGCGCCGCATGCGAGAGGAACGCCTGCAGCGGCATTAAATCTTCATCTTCTTCGTTGTAGCTAAACTGGCGCGTCGCCGTCACCAGCTCCTCTAAGTTTTCGATACGCGTCTGGCCCTTCTCGCCTTTCTCCTGCTCGTACATCATGCGCAGGCCGGAATCTTTAATGACCCGGTCGGTCTGCACGTGCAGCGGCATGTCGGCTGTCTCCTGCGCCATGGCGTCAATAAGCTCCATAAAACGCTGCAGAGCGCTGGCAGCGCGCCCGGCGAGAACTTTCTCTTTTAACAGCTCGCGACAGGCCTGCCACAGCGTCAGCTGCCGGTCGCGCGAGGTCTGGCGCACCACGTCCAGCGTGCGATCGCCAATGCCGCGCGTCGGGGTATTGACCACGCGCTCAAACGCCGCATCGTCGTTACGGTTGGCAATCAGGCGCAGATAGGAGAGCGCATCTTTGATCTCCTGACGTTCGAAGAAGCGCATGCCGCCATAAATACGATAAGGCATGCTGGCCTGCAGCAGCGCCTCTTCCAGCACTCGCGACTGGGCGTTGCTGCGATACAAGATCGCGCACTGCTCCAGCGCCCCGCCGTTTTCCTGCCAGGTTTTGATACGATTGACGACAAAACGCGCCTCATCAAGATCGTTAAACGCGCAGTAGAGCGAAATCGGCTCGCCGTCGGCGCCGTCGGTCCACAGCTTTTTCCCCAGCCGTCCGCTGTTGTTCTCAATCAGGGCGTTCGCCGCGCTGAGGATATTGCTGGTCGAGCGATAGTTCTGCTCCAGACGGATAGTTTCCGCGCCGGGGAAGTCATTGAGGAAGCGCTGGATGTTTTCTACCTGCGCGCCGCGCCAGCCGTAAATCGACTGATCGTCATCGCCAACGATCATTACCTTACCGGTATCGCCCGCCAGCAGTCGGATCCACGCGTACTGAATATTGTTGGTATCCTGGAATTCATCCACCAGGATATTGGTAAAGCGCTCGCGGTAGTGCTGAAGGATATGCGGCTTGTTAAGCCACAGCTCGTGGGCGCGCAGCAGCAGCTCGGCGAAGTCCACCAGCCCCGCGCGATCGCAGGCTTCCTGATAGGCCTGGTAAACCTTCTGCCAGGTCTGCTCAACCGGATTACCGTAGCTCTGAATATGATGCGGGCGCAGCCCTTCATCTTTCTGGCCGTTGATGTACCACATCGCCTGCCGCGGCGGCCACTGCTTCTCATCGAGATTCATCGCCTTAATCAGGCGCTTAAGCAGGCGCAGCTGATCTTCGCTGTCGAGGATCTGGAAGTCCTGCGGCAGCCCGGCGTCAAGGTGATGAGCGCGCAGCAGACGGTGCGCCAGACCATGGAAAGTGCCGACCCACATACCGCCCTGAGTGGTGCCCATCAGTTGACCAATACGATGACGCATTTCCGCCGCCGCTTTGTTGGTAAAGGTCACCGCCATGATGGAGTAAGGGGAACAGTTCTCAACGCTCAGCAGCCAGGCGATGCGGTGTACCAGGACGCGCGTCTTGCCGCTGCCCGCTCCTGCCAGAACCAGCATATTAGTACGTGATGCCGCAACGGCTTCACGCTGTTTGTCATTGAGGCTGTCGAGCAGGTAAGAAACGTCCATTGGCACCGCCGGAAATGAGGCGCCCGGCTACGTTTGGCTCGCCGGGCTACTGTTAATTTATACAGAACTACTGACGATTATATCAGCGAGGTCAGAGATGCCAACCGTGAAATTTCGATGTGCGGCAGCAGGCGGCCATCGGCGGCGCGCATCAGGTCTGCGCCCTGCGGTTTGATCCAACAGGCCTGCATGCCGCAGCGAATAGCGCCTGCGACATCGGTCGTCAGATCGTCCCCGACGTGCAGAATCTGCCCCAGAGGAAGCTCCAGCCGCTCCGCTGCGAGATGATACATATCGGCAAAGGGCTTAGAGCGCCCGTCAGGGCCCGCGCGCAGCACGAAGCGGAAGTAGTCGCTCAGGCCAAAGAGTTCCGGCTGGGCGTTGCCGTTGGTAATGGCCACCAGCGGCCACTTTTCCGCCAGCTGCGCCAGCGTATCGTGCGTCTCCTGCGGAACGTCAATCAGGCTGCGCCAGTGAGCGAAATTCGCCATCGCTTCATCGGCCCCCGTTTTCGCCAGCGTCGCTGAAAGCCCGGCGTTGATCATCCCCAGCTCCAGCGCGCGGCGGCGCCATTCGGTCACATCGTGGTAAATTTCCGGCTCTGACGCCAGCAGCGTCTGGCGCAGCCGGTTAAGCTCGCTGGCGTCAAATTGGCTCAGAGAAGGGTGGTAGCTGCGCACAAAGCTCAGCGACTCATGCAGCGTCCGGTCAATCACCGGGCGGTTGTCATAAAGGGTATCGTCCAGGTCAAACGTCAATGCTGAAATCTGGCCCAGAGGTCGGTAAAAACGCATCATTTCCCCCGTTTGGCGCGCGGATGTGCCGCATCGTACACCGACGCAAGGTGTTGAAAATCGAGATGGGTATAGATTTGAGTGGTGGAAAGGTTAGCATGGCCCAGCAGCTCCTGCACCCCGCGCAGATCGCCGCTCGACTCCAGCATATGGGTCGCGAAGGAGTGGCGCAGCTTATGCGGGTGCACGTGGCTGTTGAGCCCCTGCTTTATGCCCCATTCGGCAAAGCGCTTTTGCACGTTACGCGCGGAAATTCGCTTCCCCAGTTTAGATAAGAACAGAGCGTCCTCATCGGCGCCGAACAGTCCGCGCAGATCGAGCCAGTGCTCAATCCACACCACCGCATTGCGGCCAATCGGCAGACGGCGCTCTTTGCTGCCTTTGCCCATCACCCACACCTCGCCGGATTCCAGATCGAGGTGCTTAATATCGAGATTCACCAGCTCCGAAAGACGCAACCCCGCGCCGTACATCACTTCCAGCATCGCTCTGTCGCGTACCGCCAGCGGATCGTTGAGATCGATATCCAGCAGGCGATTAACGTCGTCGACGTCGATATTTTTCGGTAGATGGCGGGGTATTTTCGGCGCCGAAATCCCCTTCGCCGGATTCGCGGTCAGTTCGCCCTGGCTCACCAGCCAGTCAAAGAAGCTGCGTAAGGCGGAGAGACGTAAGGCCAGGCTGGCAGGCCCCAGCCCCTGACGACGGCTGCGCACCGCCAGGCTACGGACCTGGGCGGCATCACACTGCTGCCAGCTTTTCAGCCCGGCGCTATCCGCCAGCGCGATAAGCGTTTCCAGCTGGCGGCGATAGTTCAGCAGCGTTATCGGGCTCAGCTGACGCTCGACGCCGAGATAGCGTAAGAAGCGTTCTACGGGAGCAAACAGAGGCGAGTCGGTCATGCGCGTTCAATCCAGCGCTCCAGCAATCCCGGGAGCATCGACGCGATTTCCTGCAATAGCTGCGTTCCCTGCCCTTGCTGATAGTGCTGGGGGTCGCGACTGCTGAATATCATCACTCCGGGGGCGTCGTCTCCCCCCAGCAGCGACATCGCCACCGATCCGATGGCTTTAGCTTCCGGCAGCACGACCAGCAGCTCGGGGCCGTTTAAAGCGCCAAGATAATGGCGCTGTTGTCCAAGACGCTGAATGCGAATAGGCTCAAACGCCTGCCGGCTTATCGCCAGATGGGTGAATTTGGAAGGCGCGCCGAGCCGCCAGCGGTCGGGAAACAGGCGCACCGTGGCGCCCGCCAGACCCAGCTCGCGCGCCCAGCGATGAAAGCGGTTCAGCATTTCGTCAAGGCTATCGGCCGCCGCCAGCAGCGTTTGCAGGTGAAACAGGCGCTGAAACAGGCTTTCGTTAGCCGTCGCCTGCTCCATCAGCAGCGTCATATTTTCTTCCAGCACGTTGATATGGTTCCGCGCCCGCGCCATGTGCCACTCCACCAGCGAGACCGAACCACGCACCGGATGCGGCACTGACATGTGTTCCACCAGCGCCGCATTACGAATAAAGAATTCAGGATGTTGCAACAGATAGTCCACCACTGCGCGATCGTTTAGCTCGCTGGCAAGTTCCTGTTGTTCTTCCCCGACTTGTTTCATAAATGAATAAATCCGTCATAGACATGTGCCGCCGGGCCAGTCATATACAACGGTTGGCCCGGACCTTTCCAGGCGATATCAAGACGTCCGCCGGGTAATTCCACGCGGACCTCCTCGCCCAGTAATCCCTGCTGGATACCGACTGCCGCCGCCGCACAGGCGCCGCTGCCGCAGGCCTGAGTTTCCCCCGCACCGCGTTCATACACGCGCAGGCGAATATGAGAGCGGCTGAGCACCTGCATAAAGCCGATGTTCGCCCGCTCCGGGAAGCGCTCGTGGTTTTCCATCACCGGGCCGAGCGTTTCCACCGTCGCGGTTTCCACATCATCAACCTGGATAACGCAGTGCGGGTTACCCATCGACACCACGCCGCACAATACTGTCTGTTCAGCGGCGCGCATAATATAGGTCTTTTCCGCTTTGTTGGCGCGGAACGGCACCTGGGACGGTTCGAAGTTTGGCTCACCCATATTGACGCGCACCAGATCGTCTTCCGTGACGCTTAATACCATACGGCCATTCGAGGTACTGACGCGGATATCACGTTTATTGGTCAGGCCTTTCAGACGCACAAAGCGGGCGAAACAGCGCGCGCCGTTGCCGCATTGCGCCACTTCGCTACCGTCGGCATTGAAGATACGATAGTGGAAGTCGAGCTCCGGATCGTAAGGCGGCTCCACCACCAGCAGCTGATCGAAACCCACGCCAAGATGCCGATCCGCCAGACGACGGATCAGTTCAGGTGAGAAAAAAACATTCTGCGTTACTGCGTCAACGACCATAAAGTCGTTACCCAGGCCATGCATTTTAGAGAACTGCATTTTCTACTCCAGCTGCGCGGAACTGTCAGTAATTCACCTGGGTCGGGCCACCGCTATCGCCGCGATCGTTCCGATCCGGCGTAGAGCTCTGGATACCGCTATCAACCGGCTTAGTCGGCGGAGGCGCAGTCTTATCCGCCGGCGGGAAGTAAAGCGGCCCTTTCAGACCACAGCCGCTAAGGCTGAGAACCGCTAATAAAACGGCAAGCGCTGGGAAAACGTTTTTCATGGATAGTTGCCCGTGATTCATTCTTACTGCTTTCTATCATCGCAGGAGAAGACGTAAAAGCAAGCGTTTAGCATCCCACTGCGCGCGCTTTTGTTTCGCGCTATACTGCCGCCACTATCAAAAAAGCGGGAAAGAACCATGAACGACAGTGAATTCCATCGCCTGGCCGATACCCTGTGGATGACCATCGAAGAACGCCTTGACGACTGGGACGGCGACAGCGATATCGACTGTGAAATCAACGGCGGCGTACTGACTATCAGTTTTGAAAACGGCAGCAAGATTATTATCAACCGTCAGGAACCGCTACATCAGGTGTGGCTGGCAACGAAACAAGGCGGCTACCATTTCGACTTAAAAGGCGACGAGTGGGTATGCGACCGCAGCGGCGAAACCTTCTGGGATCTGCTGGAACAGGCGGCGACCATGCAGGCCGGTGAAGCGGTGAGTTTTCGCTAAGAGAGCGTGATACGAATTCCCCGGATTGCGGCTAACGCCTTATCCGGGCTACAAAAATCCCTATCGCCCTGTAGCACGGGCAAGCGCAGCGCCCCCGGCAAGTCCACCCGTAGAAGATTTCAAACATATCACACCCTCAAGGCCCGCAGTTCAGGCTCAGGAGTAGTGTTGTAGCATCGGCGATGAGGCAGCATCCTGACCGGCTGAAGCGGTGGCAGCGGCAATCACCTGGCTGCGGAACGGAATCACCTGCTCGCGACCGTCAACGTCGACGATTTGATAAAACTGCGGCAGGTTAAAGTTGATAAAGCTGGAACCGTAGGTAAAACGGTCATGGGATGAAGAGTAGAAGCGGCTGACGTCGCGCACCAGCTCCTCTTTGCTACCTTCGCAGTGGTGATACACCTCGGCGCGGTTGCTCTCATCGAGGATATAGATGTTAAAACCGTTATCGTTATCCGCATCTTCGAAGAAGAACTGAATAATTCCTTCGCTGGCAAAGCCGTCCACTACCTGCGGCAGCCTGACGTGGTTAGTTTCCACCTGCACCGACAGCCCGTGCAATTTGTTATGGGAAATCGCGCCATAGAATTCGATGGCGTTTTCCAGTTTCTGAACCGAAACGTTAAGACGCTCGAAGAACAGCCCCCAGGTCTGCCCGGAAACGCGTAGCGCTTTAAAGCGGCCGGTATCCTGACGGGTGCTGGAAAGACGCAGCTCAACGCATTCAGACACCAGCTGCTGTACGCGAGTGCGGATCAGACCGCGCAGATGCTGGCTATAGCAGAAAACCTCCACGCTATCCGGCGGCGCGGCGTCCTGGTGCATCTTGCCAAGAATGGTTTTCAGCGCTTCGATCATCGCCTGCTCGCCGTTAAAGTGCAGCGTACGCACCTCGTTCCACGAGTTGCGGTACAGCAGGTCGATGCTGCCAATCAGGCACTTTTGCTCTTCGCCGAAGCTGAAAACATCCAGCTTGCGGAAGTCAAAATGCACCACCTGATTGCGGAAGGCCGCCGTCGGGTCATATTCCAGGTTGACGATAATCGCCAGATGGCGGATTTCGCACGGACTGTACAGCGCTTTCGGCGTCGGAGAAGGCAGGCGCAGCGGGAAGTGATGCGCCACATCGGCCACCATCTCCTGCAGCTTCGCCAGATCGACAATGCCGTTGCCCTTAATAAACAGGCGCGTACGTGACGTCAACAGGCCGTTAAACCAGGCCCAGGCCACCAGCTTATTAAGATAACGGTTATATTCCAGCGGCTGATGGCTGATGATCGATTCCATGTCCGGCGCCCGGTTATAGACATACCAACCGGTACGGTTGGCACGGCCCGGCGGCACGTGGATAAAGGTCAGATTCGGCTCAGACAGATCCGGTGAAATTTGCGGGTTTACCAGGGTGACTTTCCCCGGCAGCGCTTCAAAGGCGGCGTACAGCTTACGCGTCAGCACGCCAATATCCTGCGGGCTGGCGGAAACGCTCAGGTTATTGCGGCGCGCAAAACGAATCAGGTTGCGATAGCTCTGCATCATCGCATCAAGCAGTTCGTTGTGCGCTTTACGGACTTCGTCGATCTTCCAGTTGGCCCGGTTGTCGAGCATCATCAGACGCTTTTCATCCCAGCCCCACTCTTTCACCAGGTGACTGACGACTTCGCGACGCCAGCCGACGCAGGCGCGCTCGCGGCTCAGCTTCTCGCAGACTTTTAAATAGAAACATCGACGCACCAGATCGAGGCGCGTTTCATCTTCGATGGCCTGCAGATAGAGCGTCACGCGCTCCAGCATCATGCAGTAAGGATCGAGGCCAAACGAAACGATCTCACCGTCATGCAGGCGCTGTTTGATATCTTTCGCCAGCAGGCGGTTATTGGGGTACTCCCAGGAGTACGCTTCCAGCAGCAGCGTTTTCAGCACGGCCTTATAGGGCGAGTCGATGCTTTTATACAGTTGCCAGAGGCTGGCGCCGAAGTACTCTTCGGCCGACAGAGAACTCAGGCCGCCGAGATCCAGCCATTCGTTCGGCGTCAGTACGCCCTGCGCGTAGAGGCTCATGACGTAATCGTCGTAATGCTCTTCTTCATCGCACGGCACCATATTCCACAGAATACGTTTGCCGGCAAGGCGCACCGCGGTACGGTAAAACTCATCCAGCAGCAGGATATGCTGGGTGGAGCCGCAGTCTTCGCCGCCCAGGCTGCCGCTTTCGTTATGACGGAAGCGGTTTTCGTCGATCAGGAAGAAGCTGACCTCGACGCCCAGCGATGCCGCCCAGCTCTCCAGCAGGCTACATTTACGCTGCAGCAGCTGACGCTCTTCAGTGTCAAGCCAGGACTGGTGGCAAACCCAGATATCCAGGTCAGACGAACAGCTTTGGCCGACGGAAGATGTGCTGCCCATAGAGTAAAGGCCGGTGATCGGCAGCTCGCCTTTCGGCGGCTCCTTGGCCAGCATGCCACGGTTGAGCTCGAGCTCATCAAGATAGTGACGTTGGGTTTCATCAGGCGTGTAGAGGCAAATGCCACGGGGAACGTTACCGTCAAGGTAACCCGGCATCAGCGGATGATGATAATGTAGTAATGTCGGCAGTAGACTGTAAACCTGCTGGAAAGCGGGTCCCATGGCAGCAAGGGCGCGATCCACGCGCAATTGGTTGATGGCATCCAGTCTCTGTTTCAGTGTCTCAATATAGAGGTACAAGACATATCGCCTGATGTTCAAAAACCCGACGTACAATAGTACGGAGAGTTTCAGTATTTCAACAAAAACCGTCACCATTCGTCGTCGGTGTGGTTGTGGTGAACTGCGGACTGACAAATGGTTTAAAACGTGATCAATCTAACACCTTGCTGATTGACCGTAAAGAAAGATGCGCTACATACAAGTGTAGCACCCTTTACTACGTGTAAATTCTTCACTACGTTTGCGGCAACCCGCAAACGCATGAAAGGCTAAAAAGATGGCCGCGACCCTTAACCCCACAAAACTAACATCCCTAAGACAACAATGTTAGGATGGTTAGTGGTCGACAATGACGGTAACAAGCATGTTAGACAAAGTTTTGAGAATTGCCACACGGCAAAGCCCGCTTGCGCTATGGCAGGCACATTATGTGAAAGAGCGTCTGGAGTCCTGCCACCCGGGGCTTTCCGTTGAACTGGTGCCTATGGTCACCCGCGGCGACGTGATCCTTGATACGCCCCTTGCAAAAGTGGGCGGTAAGGGTCTATTTGTGAAAGAGTTAGAGCTGGCGATGCTGGAAGGCCACGCCGACATCGCCGTCCATTCGATGAAAGACGTACCGGTGGAGTTTCCCGCAGGGCTTGGGCTGGTGACCATCTGCGAGCGTGAAGATCCGCGCGATGCGTTTGTCTCAAACCACTACGCTTCCATTGATGAACTGCCGCACGGCAGCATCATTGGCACGTCAAGTTTACGCCGTCAGTGTCAGCTGGCCGCAGCGCGGCCGGATCTCACGATCCGCTCCCTGCGCGGCAACGTAGGCACGCGTCTGGGCAAGCTTGATAGCGGCGAGTATGACGCCATTATTCTTGCCGCCGCAGGGCTTAAACGCCTGAACCTGGAGGCGCGTATTCGTCAACCGCTATCGCCGGAGCAATCGCTGCCCGCCGTTGGCCAAGGCGCGGTCGGCATCGAGTGTCGTCTTGACGACGAATGGACCAAAGCGCTACTGGCCCCGTTAAATCATACGGAAACGGCCATACGCGTACGCGCTGAACGGGCGATGAACACCCGGCTGGAAGGCGGCTGTCAGGTGCCAATCGGCAGCTATGCCGAACTGATCGACGGTGAGCTATGGCTGCGCGCGCTGGTTGGCGCGCCGGATGGCTCACAAATGGTGCGCGGCGAGCGGCGCGGCCGTGCGGAAGAGGCAGAAACGCTCGGCGTCTCTCTCGCCGAAGAGCTTCTGAATAACGGCGCACGTGACATTCTTGCCGTCGTCTATGCAGGAGAAGGTCCACAATGAGTATCCTGGTCACCCGTCCGCTGCCGCAAGGCGAAGAGTTAGTCAGCCGCCTGCGCGCGCTGGGGCGCGTGGCCTGGAGCTTTCCGCTCATTGAATTTACCCCTGGACGTCAGCTTCCTGAGCTGGGCGGCCAGCTGGAAAACCTCGCGGCTGGCGATTTGCTCTTCGCACTGTCCCAGCACGCCGTTGAGTTTGCCCACTCTCGCCTCCAGCAGCAAAGGCTGCGCTGGCCTTCGGCGCCTGACTATTTTGCCATTGGCCGCACCACCGCGCTGGCCCTGCATAAAGTCAGCAATCGTCATGTTCGCTATCCGTTAGATCGGGAAATCAGCGAAGTCTTGCTACAATTACCTGAATTACAAAACATTGCGGGGAAAAGAGCGCTCATCCTGCGCGGTAACGGAGGGCGGGAATTACTCGGTGACACACTTCGCGAACGCGGTGCTGATGTCACTTTTTGTGAATGTTATCAACGTAGTGCAAGGCACTATGATGGCGCAGAAGAAGCAATGCGCTGGCAGTCTCGCGGTATTTCAACGCTGGTCATTACCAGCGGCGAGATGCTGCAGCAGCTCTGGACGCTGATACCACAGTGGTATCGCGAACGTTGGCTCCTGAGCTGTCGCATTTTAGTTGTCAGTGAACGTCTGGCCGAGCAGGCCAGAGAATTGGGCTGGCAGGATATCCAGGTTGCCGATAGCGCCGACAACGATGCGCTGCTACGCGCATTACAATAACTCTCAACATTGGAAGCCATAATGACGGAACAACAGAATCAATCCGCCGTGGTTGAAGAGACCAGGGAGGCCGTGGACACGACGTCACAGCCAGAAAATAACGTAGAAAAGAAAAACGGCGGCAGTAAAACCAGCCTCGCGCTGAGCGCAATAGCTATTGCTATCGCCCTCGCCGCTGGCATAGGTCTTTATGGCCTGACGAAGACCCAGGCAACCCGCCAGAGCGAAGCCAGCGCCGGGCTATCCAGCCAGATCGCCGCGCTGCAAAAAGCCCAGGAAAGCCAAAAAAGCGAACTCGAAGGCATTATTAAGCAGCAGGCCGACCAGTTGACGGAAGCGCAGCGTCAGCAGGAGGCTCTGGCGAAGAAGCTGGAAGAAGTTCAGGAGAAGGTTGCGGTTATTTCCGGCAGCGACGCAAAAACCTGGCTGCTCGCGCAGGCGGATTTCCTCGTGAAACTGGCCGGACGTAAGCTGTGGAGCGATCAGGACGTAACGACCGCTGCCGCGCTGCTGAAAAGCGCCGACGCCAGCCTCGCCGATATGAACGATCCGAGCCTGATCGCCGCGCGTCGCGCCATTACCGACGATATTGCCTCGCTTTCTGCCGTGAGTCAGGTCGACTACGACGGCATCATTCTGAAGGTGAACCAGCTCGCCAACCAGATCGATAATCTCCGTCTGGCGGACAACAACGATGACGACACGCCGATGGATTCCGATAGCGATGAGCTATCCAGCTCCATTACCGAATGGCGTGTAAACCTGCAAAAAAGCTGGCAGAACTTTATGGACAGCTTTATTACCGTTCGCCGCCGCGATGAAACCGCCGTGCCGCTGCTGGCGCCGAACCAGGACGTCTACCTGCGCGAAAATATTCGCTCCCGTCTGCTGGTCGCAGCGCAGGCTGTCCCTCGCCATCAGGAAGAAACCTACAAACAGGCTCTGGATAACGTCTCGACCTGGGTTCGCGCTTACTACGACACGGAAGACGCCACCACCAAAGCCTTCCTTGAGGATGTGGATAAGCTCAGCCAGCAAAGCATCACCATGAACGTACCGGAAAACCTGCAAAGCCAGGCGCTGCTTGAGAAACTAATGCAGACGCGAGTGCGTAATCTGATGGCGCAGCCGGCTGAACCCCAGACCAGCGCGCCGGCACCTGCAGCCCACGCGCCAACGCCTGCGCCACAAGGAGAGTAACGCATGTTGAAAATTCTCTTACTCTTCGCGCTGCTGCTTGCCGGGATTGTGGTCGGGCCGATGATCGCGGGTCATCAGGGCTACGTGCTAATCCAGACCGATAACTACAATATTGAAACCAGCGTGACCGGGCTTGCGATCATCCTGATCCTCACCATGGTGGTACTGTTTGCCATTGAGTGGCTACTGCGGCGGATTTTCCGCACCGGCGCACACACCCGCGGCTGGTTCGTTGGCCGTAAGCGTCGTCGCGCCCGTAAGCAAACCGAGCAGGCGCTGCTGAAGCTGGCGGAAGGTGATTATCAGCAGGTTGAGAAGCTGATGGCGAAAAATGCCGATCACGCTGAACAGCCCGTTGTGAACTACCTGCTGGCAGCGGAAGCCGCCCAGCAGCGTGGAGATGAAGCTCGCGCTAACCAACATCTGGAGCGCGCTGCTGAATTAGCCGGTGACGATCTGATCCCTGTCGAAATAACCCGCGTACGTCTGCAGCTGGCGCGTAATGAAAACCACGCCGCCCGCCACGGTATTGACAGGCTGCTGGAAATCACGCCGCGTCATCCGGAGGTTCTGCGCCTTGCCGAGCAGGCCTACATCCGTACCGGCGCCTGGAATTCGCTGCTGGATATCATTCCGTCAATGGCGAAAGCCAACGTCAGCGATGAAGAGCATCGCGCTGAACTGGAACAGCTGGCGTGGATTGGTCTGATGGATAAAACGCTGGCCGACGGCGGTAGCGAAGGTTTGCGCGACTGGTGGAAAAGCCAGAGCCGTAAAACCCGCAGCCAGGTGGCGCTACAGGTGGCGATGGCGAATCGTCTTATCGAAAGCGACGATCATGATACCGCGCAGCAGATTATTATCGAAGGTCTGAAAAAGCACTATGACGACCGTCTGGTTATGCCGATTCCGCGGCTGAAAACCAATAACCCTGAGCAGCTGGAAAAAGTGCTGCGTCAGCAGCTTAAAACGGTCGGCGATCGTCCGCTGCTGTGGAGTACGCTGGGGCAATCGCTGATGCGCCACGGTGAGTGGCAGGAGGCCAGCATCGCGTTCCGCGCAGCCCTCAAGCAGCGCCCGGATGCGTTTGACTACGCATGGCTGGCGGATACTCTTGACCGCCTGCATCAGCCGGAAGAAGCGGCGACGATGCGTCGCGACGGCCTGCTGTTAACCCTGCAAAACAATCCGCAGCAGTAATGTCACTCTCGCCTCCGCCGGGGGCGAGAATCACTTCCTCTCCCGCCGGAACGTTTCCCGCTCCCTGAAAAGAAAAAAACGCCTGCTCTGAAACCAGGGCAGGCGTTAAAACAGGTCTGTTTGACAACAAATTGGGTGCTTCACTCAACGTAGTGTCCATGGTGTTTGATGAGGCTATATGCTTCATCCTTCACGCTGTCTCTTCGTTAGCTGCACACGCTCACTCCAGTCACTTACCTTTGTAAGCTCCTGGGGATTCCCGTGCTGGCCGTCTCGACACATCATGAATGATTTAGCATATAAAATGCGACATCTGTCAGTGGACGATAAGCACCGTAAAACGGCTCTGCATCATTCCTGAGTTTATGAGGCACTAAGGCGAACATAAGAGATGGAATGAGCATCTACCCGATTATTATCGCACAGGATCTGGAGAAGATGCATCTATCTGAACAAAGAATTGGGACTATTCTGGACAATAAATGACGTCAGGGTTAACGAAGTATTGTTTGCGATATCAGGGAGATAAACGTTTTTTTGCAGAATCAGAAAACAAAAAACCCCGCCGAAGCGGGGTTCAAAATTGGTCGGCGAGAGAGGATTCGAACCTCCGACCCACTGGTCCCAAACCAGTTGCGCTACCAAGCTGCGCTACTCGCCGATGTACTGCTTTTTTGAATTTTTAGTTCAATTCTTTATAAAGTCGTGGTGCGAGGGGGGGGACTTGAACCCCCACGTCCGTAAGAACACTAACACCTGAAGCTAGCGCGTCTACCAATTCCGCCACCTTCGCAATTTCACAACTTTCTAAATAATGGGGTGGCTAATGGGATTCGAACCCACGACAACTGGAATCACAATCCAGGGCTCTACCAACTGAGCTATAGCCACCACTGCAAATCTTTTACGCGGTATTGAAACCACCGCAGCTCCAGCACCGGGTAAATGGTGCGCCCGACAGGATTCGAACCTGAGACCTCTGCCTCCGGAGGGCAGCGCTCTATCCAGCTGAGCTACGGGCGCTTAGCGCCGTTGCGGGGTCGGATAATACGGACTTCCTACCCCGCTGTCTAGTGCCTTTTAAAAGAAAATTATCGTTTGCTCATGCTTTGTGCGTTTTGTTGCTTATTACGCCACATTATCAACATTTCCGCGTCGACCAAGGCCAAATACCTTATAAATAAGCGTCACGGCGGCGAGGAAAATAATTCCGACAAAGAGCGACATACGCGTATCGTCGTTAAATCCCATCCCTATCAGCACGCAAACCAGGAACGCCATGGTTAAATAGTTTGCCCACGGGAATAGCAGCGAGCGGAAAGGATGGCTGGCCATCGCTTCTTTATGTACCAGACGAAAACGTAGCTGGCTAATCAGAATTACGAACCATGGCACCATTCCCGGCAGCACGCTGGCGCTGTAGACGTAAACAAATACCCGCTGTGGATTAGGAATAATGTAGTTCAGGCACGAACCGACCAGCAGAATCAGGATCGACAGCGCCACGCCCGCCGACGGCACGCCGTTACGCGAAACTCTGGCGATGGCCGCAGGCAGCTGGCGATTCTTTGCCAGCGCGTAGAGCATCCGTCCACAGCTATACATTCCGCTGTTACAACCGGAAAGCGCCGCCGTCAGCACCACAAAGTTGATAATCCCTGCCGCTGCGGTGATACCGATTTTGGCAAAGGTCAGCACGAACGGACTGCCGTTGGAGCCTATCTGATCCCACGGGAAAATAGTGACGATCACAAAAATCGCCCCGACATAGAAAATCAGGATTCGCCACAGCACTTTGCCGACCGCGCTACGCAGAGTGACCTGCGGATTTTTCGCTTCACCGGCGGTGATCCCGATAAGCTCGACGCCCTGATAGGAGGCGACCACGATGCATAGCGCCGTCAGAAAGCCCTTCCAGCCGCCGGCAAAGAAACCGCCGTGCTCGGTCAGATTGCTAAAGCCAATGGAGTGTCCGCCGTTGCCAAAGCCAAAGAAGATGACGCCCAGCCCCACCACGATCATGACAATAATGGTGGTCACTTTAATCATGGCAAACCAGAATTCAATTTCGCCGTACAGACGTACCGCCGCCAGATTCGCCAGCGCGACCAGCCCAACCGCGATAAGCGCCGGTATCCACTGCGCCATCTCCGGGAACCAGAACTGGACATAGACTCCGATCGCCGTAATCTCCGATATCCCGACCGCCATCCACATAAACCAGTAGGACCAGGCGGTCAGATAGCCAAAAAACGGGCTCATATAGCGGTGCGCATAAACAGCGAACGAGCCGGTAACCGGTTCGAGGAACAGCATTTCGCCCATCGAACGCATAATAAAGAAGACGAAGAGCCCCGCGATAATATACGCCAGCAGAACCGAAGGTCCGGCCCACTTCAGCGTACTTGCCGCCCCCATAAATAGTCCCACGCCAATCGTGCCGCCAAGGGCGATTAGCTCAATGTGCCGCGCCTCCAGTCCCCGCTGAAGTTCCGCTTTTTTCTCAGTCATATAGCCTCTTGTGTTTGCCCTGCTCCGGATTTAAGCGCATCCCAGGCGAGATGGGCTTATGCCGGTTATTTTTATGAACGAATAGCCCTGCCTGCGCGACGGTATACCTTACCGTCGCGTTTTAAGCATGCGAATGGTTAATGAATTTGAGGGAAATGGCAAATAAAGTATCAGGCGAGTGAAGACATTACACAGAATATCCAGGTAAACCCGCCCGCTCGCAGTGGAATATCAAAGCTTATCGGTATAATACCAGCGTAAATAGCGCAGCAGACGCGCCTGCCTTTTTATTCGGCTCGGCTGCGAAACCAGGCGATAAAACCACTCCAGCCCCAGGTCCTGCCAGAACTTCGGCGCTCGCTGAACATGACCGGTAAAGACATCGTAGGTTCCGCCTACGCCCATATAAAGCGCCTGCGGATAAACTTCCCGGCAATCGCGCATCAGGATCTCCTGACGCGGCGACCCCATCGCCACGGTGACGATCTTCGCCCCGCTATCGCGAATACGTTCAAACAGCGCCTGACGCTGGTCAGCAGCGAAATAGCCGTCCTGGCTGCCGACGATGTTTACGTTCCAGCGCTGACGAAGCTGCTGTTCCGTCTGCGCCAGCACTTCGGGCTTACCGCCGATCAGAAATACCGGCGTTCCCTGAGCGCCAGCGCGCGCCATCAGCGCTTCCCATAAATCAGCCCCGGCGACGCGCGATACCTGCGCCTGAGGGTATTTTTTACGTAATGAGCGCACCACGCTGATGCCGTCAGCATATTTAAACTCTGCGGCTTCGATCAGCGCCCGAACTTCGGGGTTATCCTCTACCGCCAGCATCTTCTCTGCATTAATCGCCACCAGCGTACCCGTACGGATCTCGCCATCGGCATACAGATAGTCCAGAGCATGTTGCATATCGCGCCAACCAATGAGTTGCAACCCTCTCAGCAGGTACAACGGCGCGGATGTAGTCTCAGTCATGTACACCCTTATCAGACTTGAGGTTGCGTCAGCGGTTTAGCCCGCTTATGAATCAGCCCGACGCTATCGAGGAACCAGTACAGCAGTTTCGCCGCCAGTAGGCAGATCCCAAAGATAACGAGGAAAAAAACCACGCGAGAGCCAAAGGAATCCAGCCCTTCACGCGCCAGCACGATCATGTTGAAGATAGCGCCAAAACAGAAACTGTGCAGGATCGCCGCTTTATAGCGGTTCGTTTCCCGGTTGCCAAGCTCGTACAGCCAGTCAAACCATTTAATAATCAGCCCAACCGCTACCGCGCCCAGCGGCACGAACCAGACGCCCCCCATCACCACCAGCGAGCCAATCAGGGTTGGCGAAATCGCCAGGCCAGAATGGTTATTCAGCACTTCCCAGGTGAAATAGTTCGCGGTATTGAGCACCATTGTCGGTCGACCGTGCCACAACCAGCTGGGGATAAAAACATAGAAATCGCGGACGATTGGCGCCAGGCCCTGAAACTCAATCTTGTCGTAATTTTGCAGCAGCAGAGCCAGGTTCTCCCACGGCGAGAAGGTATCGCGGGTCAGATAGAGGAAAGTATAAAACGCTTCATCGCCGCTGACGTTCATTCCGTAGCGTTTGAGCGCCAGCCAGAACATGCCGACGATGCCCAGTACGCCCGCCGCCGCCAGCATCCACAGGCTTATCCAGCCGCGAATGATGCCAATAAACAGGAAGATAGCAAACGCAATGATGATATTCGCCCGGGTCCCGCCAACGATGGCGTAAGTCAGCAGACCAAATGCGACGGTGCTGACGAGGAAGAATATCCACGCTTTATAATCCTGACGCAGAAAATAGACCACCAGCATTGCCGGAATGAAAAAGTAGAAGAAACGCTTTAGCGCCACGCCGGAAACTTCGCTGGAGAAGATCTGGCTATAGGAGTTGAGCTTGAATAACAGAAAGCCGTTATGCGCAAAGAAGATCCCGACGCAGAGCAGCGCCAGTCCCAGCAAAATCCCCCAGGCCAGATGGGTCTCCACGCGGTTCATCGTAAACAGCGGACGATGCTGATGGCTCTGCGCCGCCGAGCGTAGCCGCGTTTTATAAGTCACGTAGTAAACCGCATAAAAACAGACGGAAACCAGCAGAGTTTGCAACAGAATTTCCGGCGGGGCGACCGCCACGTCGAAGCGAAACACCAGAATACTGGTCAGCGGAAAGCCAAAGAAAAAGGTCAGCAGAAACAGCAGCGAGAAAAAGACGTTGAAGTTGAAGCGCACCCGACGAAATTCAAACCAGGTGGCGGTGGCGATAAAAAGCGTCGACAGCAGCCAAACCAGCAGCAGTCCGCTAAATTGCATTAATGTCATGCATCCACCCCCGCGGCAATCCGCAACGCCCGTCGCCAGCCCGTCAGATAATTAGGACGGAAGAAGGCAATCTGATTCTTATCCACGCCGGCCAGCTGGCGCTGCGCTTCACGCACCAAGGCCGCGTCCAGCGTATCGCTGGTAAAGAGTACCGGAATATGCTGCTCCGACATATCCTGCCAGAAGGGATTCTCCCGGTTCAGCACGCAGGGGATCCCCGCCTGAATCAGCAGACACAGCGTGCCGATCCCCTGCTGGCGGGCAAACAGGAAGTAGCCAAGATCGCAGCGGCGCAGCAGGGCCAGATAGTCATCAAACGCCAGCTTATCGCCCAGTACCTGAAGATGCGGCGGGCTGAACAGCGCCGCGCCGGCCGCGCGAACTTCATTGATGTAGTCACTATTATTGGCCGGATAACCCATCGGCACGACAACGTTGACCGTATCGCCAAACTGCTGATGAATCGCGCGCAGCGCGGCGATATGCTCGTTGCTGCGGTCGCCGGAATTCCCCACCAGGATAGTCAGCGTCTCGCCGCGCGGCGCGCTTTCAGCAAGCGAGTTCAGCGCCGGATCCATGCGGGTCGGGAAATAGAGCAGTTCGCCCGGCACGCCCGAATGCCGGGCGGCGAACCAACTGAGATCGCCGCGGGTCGCAAAGACGCGCCCTACCCGCCCCTGCGCCAGGCGCCGCAGCGGATAAAACAAGCGAAACTTCAGGCTGGCGGAATTCTCATACAGATCCGCGCCCCAGATGTGCCAGTTAAACTGCGCCGGGCGGATCCCCCCGCTGAGCAGCGCCAGCCACAGGCCGGTATTAAACTGGCCGTGAAAGAAAAAGCGCTGCTGCCGGGTCGCCTTTGCCAGCGCGATAACCGCCTTTGCCAGCGACTTCTTCCCCGGATAGCAGCTGATGGAGAGCGCGGGGTACGCTTCGCGAATTCCTGTCGCATCACCGACGACCATAAACAGGCGAGCCTGCTCGTCATTGACGGCCAGCTCATCATTAAAGAACCGCAGAACGGTCTGGTTGTGGTGCGGGATATCCGATCCCAGTACATGTATCAGTGCTGTCATGCCCGTTTACGCCAAAGTAAAAACACGCCGCTACAGAGGGCGAAATAAACAATATAAGTAGCCATATACGCCTGCGCCGCGCCGATTGCGCCGTGCGCCGGTATAAGCCAGTGCGAGAATGCGGTCAACAGCGTGAACTGGCTGATTTCCGTCAGAATATAAAAACGCAGCGAGGCTTTGGCGATCACCAGATAGCCATAAACATATGCCCCGACCTTCAGCACATCGCCCACCAACTGCCAGGCAAACAGATCGCGCATTGCCGTAAAGCGGTCGGAAAACAGCAGCCAGATAGCGAAATCGCGCAGCAGCCATACGGTCAGGCTGGCTGCAGCTACCGCCGGGAGAACAAATTTTAACGATTTGCCAATCTCACGGGTGATATCCGCTTTCGCCGTCAAGCGGGACAATGTCGGTAACAGATAAACGCTAAATGATGCGGTGATAAACTGTAAATAGGCGTCGGAGATGCTGCTTACCCCCTGCCAGATCCCCACCGCGTCCCAGCCATAGTGGGCCGCCAGCAGGTTACGCATCATCACGTAGGCTACCGGCAGCGTCACCGAAGTAATCAGCGCCATCAGGGTAAATTTCGACAGCTGCCCTGCGAGGCCGTTGTCCCAGCGCGGACGCAGCGCGCTCAGCGGTATATTGCCGCGTCGCCACAGTACGATAGCCGCCGGCACGACCACCAGCGCAGGTACCAGCGCCAGTCCCAGCAATGCGCCCTGATAGCCGCCGAAACGGTAGCAGGCATAGTACGCCGCCACGCCAATCAGGCTCCCGGCGATAAGCGACAGCGCATTGCCCGCCGCATCGCGAAACCCCTTCACCAGCGCTAACAGGAAGTTCGCCCAGGCAATGCCCATCTGTACCAGCGCTACCAGCCGTACCAGATTCTGATAATGCTGATGACCGAACAGACCCTGGCTTATCGGCGCCGCCGCCAGCAGGAATATCAGCGCCAGCAGGGTGGAGAACCCCAGCACCATCGCTGAAGCGGTGCCGACGACGTTGTGCAACTGCCGGCGATCGTCATGATGCTGGGCTACCAGCTTCGTGACGCCGTTAAAGATTCCGGCCCCCGCCAGCACGCCAAGCACTGTCACCAGCTGGCGGAAGTTGCCCGCCTGCCCCACGCCTGCCGGGCCGAACGACACCGCCAGCAGTTTAACTACCAGCAGACCGGCGCCGATTTTGACCAGCGTGGACGCTGCGGTCCACAGAGAAGCTTTAGCCAGCGACATATCAGGAGAAATAGCTCAGCAGCGAGTTAATCACCGTGCGCTGGTTTACGCTCGACAGGTTGTAGAATAACGGCAAACGCAGCAGGCGTTCGCTCTCCTGAGTCGTGAAGCGATCCGTCCCGTGGAACACGCCGAAGTTCTCCCCGGCCGGGCAGCTATGCAGCGGAATATAGTGGAACACGGCCAGAATCTCCGCCTCTTTCAGCCAGGCAATCAGCTTACTGCGATCGTCAATATCGCGCAGCTTGATGTAGAACATATGCGCATTGTGCCCGCAGTCGGCAGGCACGATCGGCAGATCGATACGCCCGGCGCGCGCCAGCGGCAGCAGGGCCTCGTAGTAGTTCTGCCACAGCGCCAGGCGCTGCTGGTTAATTCGCTCCGCCGCTTCCAGCTGCGCCCACAGATAGGCCGCCTGTAAATCGGACATCAGGTAGCTGGAGCCGATATCACGCCAGGTGTATTTATCCACCAGACCACGGAAAAACTGGCTGCGGTTGGTGCCTTTTTCTCGAATGATCTCCGCGCGCTCTACCAGCTTGCGATCGTTAATCAGCGTCGCGCCGCCTTCACCGCCCGCAGTGTAGTTTTTGGTTTCATGGAAGCTGAAGCAGCCAATATGGCCGATAGTACCGAGCGCCCGGCCTTTATAGGTCGACATCACGCCCTGAGCGGCATCTTCCACGACAAACAGATTATGTTTGCTGGCGATAGCCATAATGGTGTCCATTTCGCAGGCCACGCCGGCGTAGTGGACCGGCACAATCGCGCGGGTTTTGTCGGTGATCGCCGCTTCAATCAGCGTTTCATCAATATTCATGGTGTCGCGACGAATATCAACGAAGACGATTTTTGCGCCACGCAGCACAAAGGCGTTGGCGGTGGAGACGAAAGTATAGCTCGGCATAATCACTTCATCGCCCGGCTGGATATCCAGCAGCAGCGCCGCCATTTCCAGCGAAGCGGTGCAGGACGGCGTCAGCAGGGCTTTGGCAGTACCGAAGCGCTGCTCCATCCACTGCTGGCAGCGGCGGGTAAAACCGCCATCGCCGCACAGCTTGCCGCTTCCCATCGCGGACTGCATATAATCAAGCTCGGTTCCCACCACCGGCGGCGCGTTAAATGGAATCATCATGTCACCTGTATAACCAGTACGCGGTGCTTTCGACATTCGCACCGCTAAGAATGTAACGTTTAAGCGCGGCGGTGTTGCCCATCTGGGTCGCCACCCGCAGTGTCTTCAGCCCGCGCAGCGCGGTCCAGCCCTGAGCTGCCTGCATTAATTCCGCTCCGGCTCCGCGTCCGGCCAGCAGGCCAATCCTTGCCTCGTGCGCGCTGAGCTGGCGCAGGGAGACAAACGCGCGGATATCGCCGCCAGGGGCGCGAAACACCAGACACTGATGATCGAAGGTGCCGCGCACCGCATTTTCAATCCACTGGGCATAGAAACGGCCGCTGGCATCGGCTGCGTACCAGGGCGCGCGAAAACGGCTCTGCGCAAAGGCCAGCGCGGCCAGTTCACGCAGCCGGGGAATATCCGCCTCGGTCGCCGACTCGGCACCACTATCACCATAAGCGGCTGGCGAAAGCGCGAGATCGACCTCGCCCTCCACCAGTCGGAAGCCCAATGCCTGCAGCGCATCCAGGCGTGCGGTATCATCCGCCGCAACTTTCGCCTGCACCCGCGACCAGTTCGCCAGCGCGTCCACCGTCAGCGGCGGCGCATCATCGCCAAAGCGCAGGATAGCGCTATTGACGCCGAAGAAGCGGTTCTCCCACTCCAGGGACTCAATACTGGCGCGGGCGGGCACGGAGTAAATCCAGTAAGTATTGACCGTAGCCGGTTTTTTCCAGCCTTTTCGCCGCGCGCTTCACGCCGTCGTCGTCCAGCCAGCCGTTGCGCCAGGCGATCTCTTCCAGGCAGGCAATCTTGAAACCCTGACGCTTTTCCACCGTTTGCACAAACATGCTGGCTTCGATCAGGCTATCGTGCGTGCCGGTATCGAGCCAGGCAAAACCGCGGCCCAGCAGCTCAACCGTTAGCGCGCCATCGTCGAGATACATTTGATTGATGGAGGTGATCTCCAGCTCGCCGCGCGCCGAGGGTTTAACCCGTTTTGCGTATTCCGCGACTTTACCGTCGTAGAAATAGAGGCCGGTTACCGCCCAGTTGGATTTGGGCTGCTTTGGCTTCTCCTCCAGCGAAATCGCGCGGAAATCGTCATCAAATTCCACCACGCCAAAGCGTTCCGGGTCCATCACCTGATAACCAAACACCGTCGCCCCGGAAGTGCGGGACGCGACGCTACGGAGCTTCGGGCTAAAGCCCTGGCCGAAAAAGATATTATCGCCGAGCACCAGGCATGAGGGCTCACCGTTGAGGAACGCCTCGCCGATGATAAAGGCCTGCGCCAGCCCGTCCGGGCTTGGCTGCGCGGCGTAGCTGAGCTGAACGCCGAACTCCGAACCATCGCCAAGCAGGCGCTGGAAATCGCGCTGGTCGTCCGGGGTGGTAATGATCAGCACTTCGCGAATCCCGGCCAGCATCAGCACCGAGAGCGGATAGTAGATCATCGGCTTATCGTAGATGGGTAGCAGCTGTTTTGAGACGCCGCGCGTGATCGGATGCAGGCGGGTACCCGATCCGCCTGCCAGAATAATACCTTTCATTTTACCCCCTCAAGCGCTCAGGCTTGCAGCCCCAGGCGTTCACCCTGATAGCTGCCGTCCAGCACCTGCTGCCACCAGGCTTCATTAGCCAGGTACCACTCAACGGTTTTGCGCATCCCGCTGGTGAACGTTTCGGCCGGCGTCCAGCCCAGTTCACGCGCTATTTTCGCCGCATCAATAGCGTAGCGCAGGTCGTGGCCGGGACGATCGGCAACAAAGGTGATGAGATCGCGATAGCGCGCAAGGCCTGCCGGTTTGCGCGGCGCCAGCTCTTCCAGCAGATCGCAAATGGTTTCCACTACCTCAATATTTTTCCGCTCGTTATGGCCGCCGATATTGTAAGTTTCGCCCGGCTCACCGCTCGTTGCCACCCGATAGAGCGCCCTGGCGTGATCTTCAACGTACAGCCAGTCGCGGATCTGCTGCCCGTTGCCATAAACCGGCAGCGGTTTACCCGCCAGCGCGTTCAGGATAGTCAGCGGGATCAGTTTTTCCGGGAAATGATACGGTCCGTAGTTATTCGAGCAGTTTGTGACCAGCGTCGGCAGGCCATAGGTTCTCTTCCAGGCGCGCACCAGATGATCGCTGCTGGCTTTCGACGCCGAATAGGGGCTGCTGGGCGCATAGGGCGTGGTTTCGGTAAAAAACGCGCCGCTGTCGTGCAGATCGCCATAGACCTCATCCGTTGAGATGTGGTGGAAACGAAAGGCTGATTTTTTATCGTTCGCCAGCGTATTCCACCAGGCCCTGGCCGCTTCCAGCAGCGTCCAGGTACCGACAATGTTGGTTTCGATAAACGCCGCCGGGCCGTCAATAGAGCGGTCAACGTGGCTTTCAGCGGCCAGATGCATCACCGTATCGGGCTGATAGTGGCGAAATACCCGGTCCAGTTCAGCGCGATCGCAGATATCCACCTGTTCAAAAGCAAAACGCGGATCCCCGGCGACAGGCGCCAGCGACATCAGATTCCCCGCGTAGGTCAGCTTATCAACCACCACCACGTTATCGCTGGTTGCAGTGATGATTTCACGCACCACCGCAGAACCGATAAAACCGGCGCCGCCGGTGACCAGAATCGTTCTCACCGCCAGACCCCTTTGGTATCGACGATAAACTGCTGGCTGACGCTATCCCCGCTAATCGCTTTAAATTCTTTATGATCGACCAGCATCACCAGCACATCGGCGCTCGCCAGCGCTTCGTCGAGCGATGCCAGTGCGCACAAGCCATCAAGCTTCTTCGGCAACTGGTGGATATTCGGCTCAACAACCAGGGTTTCGCCGCCGTGCCAGCGGGCGATTTGTGCGGCAATGGCCATGGCCGGGCTTTCGCGCAGATCATCAATATTCGGCTTAAACGCCAGGCCAAAGCAGGCGATTTTTATCTCGCTGGCGCGTTTGTTGCTGGCGGCAAGACAGTCGGCGACCCGCGCTTTAACTTCATCGATCACCCACTCTGGTTTATGGTCGTTAACTTCACGCGCGGTACGGATAAGCCGCGCCTGCTGCGGGTTTTGCGCCACGATAAACCACGGGTCGACCGCGATGCAGTGGCCGCCAACGCCCGGACCGGGCTGGAGAATGTTCACGCGCGGATGACGATTCGCCAGGCGAATCAGTTCCCAGACGTTAATCCCCTGATCGGCGCAAATTAGCGAAAGTTCATTGGCAAAAGCGATATTAACGTCGCGGAAGCTGTTTTCTGTCAGCTTGCACATTTCGGCGGTGCGAGAGTTAGTCACCACACATTCGCCTTCGAGGAAAATTTTATACAGCTCGCTGGCGCGGGCTGAGCAAACCGGCGACATACCCCCGATCACGCGATCGTTTTTGATCAGCTCAACCATGACCTGACCCGGCAAAACGCGCTCCGGGCAGTAGGCGATATTCACGTCCGCCGCTTCGCCAGCCTGCTGCGGGAAGCTCAAATCGGGGCGCATTTCCGCCAGCCAGTCCGCCATCTGTTCGGTTGAACCTACCGGCGAAGTGGACTCGAGGATAACCAGCGAACCTTTCTTCAGCGTCGGCGCGATAGATTTAGCCGCCGACTCGACGAAAACCATATCCGGTTCGTGCAGGTCTTTAAACGGCGTCGGCACCGCAATCAGATAGGCGTCAGCTTCTACTGGCGCGGTGGTGGCGCTCAGATAGCCCTGCTCGACCGCCGTTTTAACGACGCTCGCCAGATCCGGCTCCACGATATGAATTTCACCACGGTTAATGGTCTCCACGGCGTGTTGATTGACATCAACGCCGACCACCCGCTTTTGCCGGGAGGCGAACGCGGCAGCGGTTGGCAGGCCAATATATCCAAGGCCAATCACTGAAATGGTAGAAAAATTCATAGCGTTACCTGATTATTTTTAAGTGCAGACAAAATACGATGACACGCTTGTCCATCGCCGTACGGGTTATGCGCCCGGCTCATGGCCTGCCAGGCGGACTCATCATGCAGCAAGCGCGTGACTTCATTGACGATGCGCTGGCTGTCGGTACCCACCAGGCATACGGTTCCCGCGCTGACCGCTTCCGGACGCTCGGTCATTTCGCGCATTACCAGCACCGGTTTGCCGAGCGATGGCGCCTCTTCCTGGATACCGCCGGAATCGGTCAGAATCAACCACGCGCGATTCATCAGCCAGACGAACGGCAGATAATCCTGCGGCTCAATAAGCATGACGTTCTCAACGTGGCCGAGAATACGGTTAACCGGTTCGCTGACGTTCGGGTTCAGATGCACCGGATAGACAATCTGTACGTCTGGGTTATTGGCAGCGATCTCTGCCAGCGCGTGGCAGATTTGCTCAAAACCGCGGCCAAAGCTTTCCCGACGATGCCCGGTGACCAGAATCATCTTCTTACCGTTGGCGAGAAAAGGATAACGCTGAGTCAGCTCGTTACGCAGCGCTTCATCGCTCAGTACCCGATCGCGCACCCAAAACAGCGCATCAATAACCGTATTGCCGGTTATCGTGATCCGATTATCGGCAATATTTTCCCGCAGCAGGTTCTGCCGCGAGGTTTCCGTCGGCGCAAAATGGTACGTTGCCAGATGCCCGGTCAACGTGCGGTTCCCCTCTTCCGGCCACGGCGAGCTCAGATCGCCCGTGCGCAGTCCGGCTTCCACGTGCCCCACCGGAATGCGCTGATAGAAAGCGGCAAGGCTTGCCGCCATCGTCGTGGTGGTATCGCCATGCACCAGCACCACATCTGGCTTAAACGACTCCAGCACCGGCTTTAAGCCCTCAAGGATGCGGCAGGTAATCTCCGTCAACCCCTGACCCGGCTGCATGATGTTAAGGTCGTAGTCCGGAACAATAGAAAAAAGTTTCAACACCTGATCGAGCATCTCCCGATGCTGCGCGGTCACGCAAACTTTCGCCTCAAAATGAGGATCCCTTGCCAGCGCATGAACCAGAGGCGCCATTTTGATGGCTTCTGGTCTCGTGCCAAATACCGTTAGTACTTTCACATCGATTCTCTTCGATTAGGCGATGAAGGCTGGATGTCCTTCACCACAGGTCGCATTCACTGGACACGGCGACGCGTTAACGCAACGCCTGCGCCGATGAGCGCGCCCACAATCCCCCACATCACCATCAGAAACGCGCGGCGCGGGCTATCGCGTTTTACCGGTTCTTCAGGCGTTCGCAAATACCTGTAAGTCTGAAAACGCGGGTCCAGGGTCGGTCCCACGTTTAACGTCGTTAACATGGCGCGGCTTTGGTCATAATCAAGATCGTACTGCGGCCCGACCGCCTGCAGATTTTCCAGACGGGCCTGCAGCATCGGCCGGCCCAGTAAAAACAGTTCGGAATCCGGCAGCTGGTCTGGTGGAATGTCGGTTTCGCTGCGGGAAATATTGTGTTGCTGGGCGACTTTCAGCGCCTGCTCCACGCTATGCATGCGGCGATTGAAAATTTCGCGCGCCACCTCTTCCTGGCGCTTAACCTGCGCTTTCATCTGCACGGTTCGCGCGGCCCAGGCGCCCTTAAGCTCGTCATTCAGGTGACCCGCCGCGCGCTGGCTGGCGAAGGCGACATACTGACGCAGCAGATTATTGGCATCCGGGGCGGTTTCCGCCGTCAGCTTCACGCTGTCGTTAACGCTTTTGAGCGCATCGCCGGGCATAAACTGAATGTCGTTAATCAGATCGTCCAGCAAAGCGGCATCGGCGCGGGCGTTACCCGACTGGCGCTGCTTGTAGTAGTCCGTTTGCAGCCAGAAATCGCGGCGGGTATCCCATGACGCCTGCTGCATAATGAACTCTTTATACGCTTCATCCATTACCGAAGGTTGATCGACCGAGACGAGATTGGCCTTGATATCGAGATTGCGTAAAAACTGCTGTTGCGAATAGTACCCGCCCAGCATGTTCACCGTCGGCCGGTCGGTAATTGCCGTCGCGCTCCACTCCTGGCGAGCAAAGAAGGTATAGACCAGAACAATCAGTGCAAAGAGCACCGCGAAACCTGCTATCCAGCTTTTTCCTGCCCACAGGGCGCGAAACAGCCCGCGAATATCCAGCTCATTCTCAACGTTCACTGTTTGTGCTCCCGGTAATGGTTGAGTCATCACGTCCCCAGATTGACTTGGTTAATTTGGATTATTGCCGCTGTGTCGCCGTATTCTGCGTCTAATGCGCTTAACCATGCGCGCCACTTTCCAGGCGCGTTTAATACAGTAGCCATAAAGAAAGAAGGCCACCAAAAAGAGTATTAACATCACCCATTCAGGAACAATACGGGTGTATTCCGCTGCCACCCCAACCAGCGCCAGCAGCGCGGCGGCCAGGGTGATCAGCACGAATGCCTGGCGGGAAGTAAACCCGGCGCGCATGATCAAGTGATGAATATGCTGACGGTCCGGGGAGAACGGACTCATTCCTTTACGCAGGCGGCGGTACATAATCGCCACCATATCCATCAACGGGATCGCAATAATCCATAGCGCAGTGACAGGGCTAATGGGATGCGTCTTTCCCTGCGTGGTCTCCAGCAGGATCCAGATGATAGTGAAGCCAATCATGGTGCTGCCGGCGTCACCCATAAAGACTTTATAGCGACGGCCAAGCGCCCCGAGGTTAAGTAAAATATAGGGCAAAATGGCGGCAATCATCGCAAAACACCACATTGCCAGGCTGTACTGGCCATCAAACCACAGAATGATACCGGTTGCCGCAAAAGAGACGGAGGAGAGGCCGCCCAGCAGGCCATCGATGCCATCAACCATATTGAAGGCGTTGATCGCGGCCCAAACGGCGAAAAGCGTGAGGAAGAAGCCAAAGGGGCCGAGCACCAGCTCCCATGAGCCAAATATAAAGCCGAGGCTACTTAGATGAAGATTTCCCACCATCATCATAATGACGGCGATGGCGGCCTGAATTACCGCGCGAATTTTTACGCTGATATCAAAGCGGTCGTCTAACGCGCCGACCAGCACAAGCACCCCGGCACACCCCAGGTATAACTTTGCGTGGGGAATGTAATAATCGGCGATGGCAAACGTAAAACAAATACCTGCGAAAACTGAAATACCACCGACTAACGGAATCAAACCCTGATGCCGTTTACGATAGTTAGGTTTATCCACGAGCCCAACTCTTTTTGCCGCCTTGCGGGCGACAAATATAAACAGGGTGGTGAATAAGAAAATACTGATTAATTCAGTAATAGCAGTGAGTAAATTCACAACGCATGTGCTCTCAGCATAGTTAATCCGGGAAGTATAACGACGATGCCTCAACTCCAGAAGGGGCAAAGCAGAACATTACAAATTTATTGTAGAAATTTTAGACTGTTAAAGCTGTCTCTGCCTGCCATCCTGCTGCGCACATCATACGTTAACGCCCATTTTGTTTTCCCTTCCTGGATCATACAAACCCGGAAAACAAAACGCCACGCAATAGCGTGGCGTTCTCTGGCTTTTTTAACTTACGAGCGCTTCATCATATCGAAGAAGTCGTCGTTAGTTTTGGTCATCGCCAGTTTATTGATGAGGAATTCCATCGCGTCGATTTCACCCATCGGGTGAATGATTTTACGCAGGATCCACATCTTCTGCAGCTCTTCCTGAGTGGTAAGCAGCTCTTCTTTACGGGTACCGGAACGGTTGTAGTCGATAGCCGGGAAGACGCGTTTCTCAGCGATCTTACGTGAGAGGTGAAGCTCCATGTTACCGGTGCCTTTAAACTCTTCGTAGATAACTTCGTCCATTTTAGAACCGGTATCGATCAGCGCTGTTGCGATGATGGTCAGGCTACCGCCCTCTTCCACGTTACGCGCGGCGCCGAAGAACCGCTTCGGACGATGCAGGGCGTTGGCGTCCACACCACCGGTCAACACTTTACCGGAAGCCGGAACTACGGTGTTGTAGGCGCGCGCCAGACGGGTAATCGAGTCGAGGAGGATGATAACGTCTTTCTTGTGTTCAACCAGACGCTTCGCCTTCTCGATAACCATTTCGGCAACCTGAACGTGGCGAGAGGCCGGTTCGTCAAAGGTAGAAGCAACCACTTCGCCTTTAACCAGACGCTGCATCTCGGTCACTTCTTCCGGACGTTCGTCGATCAGCAGTACCATCAGCACGCAATCAGGATGGTTGTACGCAATGCTCTGCGCAATATTCTGCAGCAGCATGGTTTTACCCGCCTTCGGCGGCGCAACAATCAGACCACGCTGACCGCGGCCGATCGGCGATGCCAGATCCAGCACGCGAGCGGTTAAGTCTTCCGTTGAGCCATTACCGCGTTCCATACGCAGACGTGAATTTGCGTGCAGCGGGGTTAAGTTCTCAAACAGAATCTTGTTACGGGCGTTTTCCGGCTTATCGTAGTTAACTTCGTTAACTTTCAACAACGCAAAGTAACGCTCACCCTCTTTAGGAGGACGAATCTTACCGGAAATGGTGTCACCAGTGCGGAGGTTGAAGCGGCGGATTTGGCTGGGAGATACGTAGATGTCGTCGGGACCGGCGAGGTAGGAGCTGTCTGCTGAACGGAGGAAACCAAATCCATCCTGCAGTATCTCCAGTACGCCATCGCCAAAGATATCTTCGCCACTCTTCGAATGCTGCTTGAGGATGGCAAAAATAATATCCTGCTTACGCATACGGGCCAGGTTTTCCAGCCCCATATTTTCGCCGAGAGTAATCAGCTCAGAAACCGGCGTATTCTTTAATTCGGTAAGATTCATAATGGTGTGGGTTCTTAAACTCGGGGTAATTCTCGAACTTAATGTTGTGAATGGTATGGCAGGAACATCCATGCCTGTTAACGGCCTTCATCTCGTGTCTGTACGTTGCCTGGTCACAGGAAAGAACGCAGAACTGAAACGACTAAACGGAATGAGTGATAAGCCCGGATTATAAGCCTCACGCGCATTTTTGCGGGACGCTTTGGGTAAAACAAGATTCAAACAAAGGTATGTTTAAAACGAAGTCTGAGATTAACTTAGCACGACTCTCGCCGGGCGTCCAGAGATCCGCAAAAAATAGGAGCCTGGACGCCGGAACAGCAAGCCGCTTACGCCAGGTTGGCGTCAAGGAACTCTTTCAGCTGGCCTTTAGACAGCGCGCCGACTTTAGTCGCTGCAACTTCACCATTTTTGAACAGCAGCAGGGTCGGGATGCCGCGAATGCCGTATTTCGGCGCAGTACCCGGGTTCTGATCGATGTTCAGCTTCGCAATGGTCAGTTTGCCCTGATACTCTTCAGCGATCTCATCCAGAATCGGGGCGATCATTTTGCACGGACCACACCACTCTGCCCAGAAATCGACGAGGGTTAGCCCGTCAGCCTTGAGTACGTCCGTGTCAAAACTGTCGTCAGTCAGGTGAATAATTTTATCGCTCATATTTAACTCCACAGGAATAAGCCTGGTGTGTTGGTGTCGCAGTCATCAACGACGTGTCAATGCTACGTTATGCACGCTGTTCTTCAGAATGCCTCTTTTATAACGCTCTGCGTCACAATGTCCATCATGAACTTTGTCCCACAGAAGTTAAAGCAACCAGCGTTCAAACCGGCTTATCGCAGATTTGTCACCCTCGCCTTGCTTAGTAGTCTAAGCTTTCGAAGATTCGTTCAGTTGCCGCAGACGCACCTTGAATAATTTCATACATAGCCAACGAAAGGTTGACGTTATTTCACCGGATACGCTTTCTTAATGCAATAGTTAGCTGATATTCTACCACACTATGAGCAAAACACATTTAACAGAACAGAAGTTTTCCGACTTCGCCCTGCACCCGGCAGTGATTGAAGCCCTTGAAAAAAAAGGGTTTCATAATTGCACACCCATTCAGGCCCTCGCCCTCCCGCTAACGCTGGAAGGTCGCGATGTCGCCGGGCAGGCGCAAACCGGTACCGGTAAAACGATGGCGTTTCTGACGTCAACGTTTCATTATCTTCTCACACACCCGGCTATCGCTGACCGTCAGGTCAATCAGCCGCGGGCGCTAATCATGGCGCCGACGCGTGAACTGGCGGTACAGATCCATGCCGACGCTGAACCACTGGCGCAGGCGACCGGTCTGAAGCTGGGACTCGCGTACGGCGGCGACGGCTACGATAAGCAGCTGAAAGTGCTGGAAAGCGGCGTGGATATTCTGATCGGTACCACCGGTCGCCTTATCGATTACGCTAAACAGAACCATATTAACCTCGGCGCTATACAGGTTGTCGTGCTCGACGAAGCCGATCGCATGTACGATCTCGGCTTTATTAAAGATATTCGTTGGCTGTTCCGCCGTATGCCGCCCGCGAATCAGCGCCTGAACATGCTTTTCTCCGCCACCCTTTCTTATCGCGTACGTGAACTGGCGTTCGAACAAATGAACAACGCCGAGTACGTTGAAGTTGAGCCAGAGCAGAAAACCGGCCACCGAATTAAAGAAGAACTGTTCTACCCTTCCAATGAAGAAAAAATGCGCCTGCTGCAGACGCTGCTGGAAGAAGAGTGGCCCGATCGCGCGATTATTTTCGCCAATACCAAGCATCGCTGTGAAGATATCTGGGGTCACCTGGCGGCGGACGGCCATCGCGTTGGCCTGTTAACCGGCGACGTCGCGCAGAAAAAACGTCTGCGTATTCTCGACGAATTTACCCGCGGCGATATCGATATTCTGGTCGCAACCGACGTAGCTGCTCGCGGTCTGCATATTCCAGCCGTGACGCACGTCTTTAACTACGATCTGCCGGACGATTGCGAAGACTACGTTCACCGTATTGGCCGTACCGGCCGCGCTGGCGCCAGCGGTCACTCCATCAGCCTGGCCTGTGAAGAGTACGCGCTGAACCTTCCGGCGATTGAAACCTATATTGGTCATTCGATTCCGGTGAGCAAATACAATTCGGACGCACTCATGACTGACCTGCCTAAGCCGCTGCGCCTCACGCGCCCGCGTCCGGGCAACGGCCCGCGCCGCAACGGTCCGCCACGTAATCGTCGTCGTTCAGGTTAAAGAAATATGCCATACACAAAATCGTTCAAGCAGCATCAAGGCCGCAAGAAAGCGAATCGCAATAAGCTGACGCTGGTCAGCGATTCGGGTACAGAGAACGCAGCCAAAACAGAGGCAGCTTGAAAGATGAAGTGTATGAGTTCCACCTCGCTCTATGCCGCTATCGATCTGGGATCTAATAGCTTTCATATGCTGGTTGTACGCGAGGTGGCCGGAAGCATCCAGACCCTGAGTCGCATCAAACGCAAAGTACGCCTGGCCGCAGGCCTGAACAGCGACAACACGCTCTCTGCGGAAGCTATGGAACGCGGCTGGCAATGTTTACGCCTGTTTGCCGAGCGTTTGCAGGATATTCCTCCGGCGCAAACCCGCGTGGTGGCTACCGCGACGCTGCGGCTGGCGGTGAACGCCGGCGAGTTTCTGGAGAAAGCGCGGGACATTCTCGGCTGCCCGGTGCAAGTTATCAGCGGTGAAGAGGAAGCACGCCTGATTTATCAGGGTGTGGCCCATACTACCGGCGGTGCAGATCAGCGTCTGGTTGTGGATATTGGCGGCGCCAGTACCGAACTGGTTACCGGCACCGGTGCGCAAACGACCTCGCTTTTCAGCCTGTCGATGGGCTGTGTGACCTGGCTGGAACGCTACTTTGCCGATCGAAGCCTGACCAAAGAGAACTTTAGCCAGGCCGAAACCGCTGCGCGTGAAGTGCTGCGCCCCGTCGCCGATGTTCTGCGCTACCACGGTTGGAAAGTGTGCGTCGGCGCATCCGGCACCGTGCAGGCGTTACAGGAAATCATGATGGCGCAGGGGATGGATGAACGCATCACCTTAGCCAAGCTACAGCAGCTCAAACAGCGCGCGATTCAGTGCGGACGTCTGGAAGAGCTCGAAATTGAAGGCCTGACGCTTGAACGCGCGCTCGTCTTTCCTAGCGGCCTGGCGATTCTGATTGCCATTTTCAGCGAGCTCAATATTCAGTGCATGACTCTCGCGGGCGGGGCACTGCGCGAAGGCCTCGTTTACGGCATGCTGCATCTGTCGGTCGATCAGGATATTCGCAGCCGTACGTTACGCAATATTCAGCGCCGGTTTTTGGTAGATACCGAGCAGGCACAGCGCGTTGCTCAGTTAGCCGCCCATTTCGCTCATCAGGTAGAAAAGAGCTGGGAAATTGAGCCGTTATGCTTTGATTTGCTGCAAAGCGCCTGCCAGTTGCATGAAATCGGTTTGAGCGTGGAGTACAAACAGGCGCCGCTGCACGCCGCCTGGCTGGTGCGCAACCTGGACCTGCCCGGCTTTACCCCCGCGCAAAAGAAGCTGCTGGCGACGTTGCTGTTAAACCAAACCAACGCCGTCGATCTTTCTTCCATTCATCAACAGAATGCGGTGCCGCCGAGAGTCGCTGAGCATATGTGCCGTCTGCTGCGCCTGGCTATTTTATTTGCCAACCGCCGACGCGACGATCTGCTGCCGATGATGACGCTGGCCGCTGAAGATGAGCGCCTGACGCTGACCCTGCCGCAGGGATGGCTGGAAAACCATCCTCTGGGTCGGGAAATGGTCGAGCAGGAGTGCCAGTGGCAGAGCTACGTTCACTGGCCGCTGCAGATTATCGAGGATAGCGCAGCAATGTAGCCCAATGAGGGGAGTATCATGCGAGAAGAACTGGACTTCAAATCGCTGCGTTTTTTTTCCGCCCTCTTCCGTCTGGGCAATGTCTCTCCCGCCGCCGAAGCGCTTAATATCAGCCAGCCGACCGGCAGCTTATTGTTGAAAAAACTTCGCGAGCATTTCGACGATCCCCTGTTTGTGCGAATCGGACAGCGTATGGTGCCCACGCCGCGCGCAGATGATATTGCTCAGACCGTTTTTACTATTCTTCAACTGGTCGATAACCAGCTCCCTGGCAACCCTGAATTTACCCCCCAAACCAGCACACGTAATTTCACTATCGGCATGACTGATATCAGCCAGATGACGTTGTTGCCGCCGTTGCAGGCACAGCTACAGCAGCTTAACGCCGAAGGCATTACTATTTCGGTGCTGAATATCGACGATCAAACATTGGGCGCGCTTGAGTCTGGTAAGTGCGATTTAGCTATAGGCTATCTTAGGCAGCTACCGGATAACATTTACCAGCAGCGCCTGTTTGATCAATCCTACGTATGCCTGACAGCAGAAAACCATCCGCGGATCCGAGCCGCGTTTACCGCCGAGAACTGGCGCCAGGAAAAGCATCTGGCCGTTCACGTCAACGGGACCGGGCATGGAGATATCGATAGATTACTTAACGAGTACGGTATGCCGCGACGCATCGCCCTCACTCTTCCCAGCTTTTTAGGCGCAGGCGAGCTGGTTGCGGGCAGTGAATTGATTGCCGTCGTCCCCGAGCAGCTGGCAAATCATATTATTACTCGCTATCCCTGCTGCAGCTGGCCGCTGCCATTTTCGCTGCCGGAAATTGCTATTCGCCAGGTCTGGCATCAGCGTCTGCACCGCGATCCCGGGCACATCTGGTTGCGGTCGCTGATCGTAAACTTACCCACAACCGGCAGTAGCAAAATTCCCTATTAATTTTCCGGCTCCCGGAGGTCATGCTGTATTAGCTTTTCTGATACCCTGTATTGCATTCTGTTTATTGCTGCCAGTACGTAAAAAATCCTATTCTCCTCGCATCAGGTCATATTAAAACCAAATAGAGGAATAGAGTATGCGTGGAAAAATCGCGTTAGAAGAACACGTTTCAACACCTAAAAACAATAGCCTTTGGGACTCTACTGGTGAAGCCTCAAGAAACGGTTCAGAATATATGATGGACGTTGATCGCCGCTTATTAGATCGTAGCTATCAACTGGATGAAATGGCCCAGAGAAATATCGACCATGTTATTCTTTCTCTAACTTCCCCTGGCGCCCAATCTATTTTGGATAAAGCCACAGCCGTATCTTTTGCGCGCGAAACCAACGACTACATCATCGAGAATTATGTTAAACCTAATCCGGATAAATTTAGCGCATTCGCTACTCTGGCATTACAAAACCCCGAAGCTGCGGCCGAAGAACTGGAACGTGCGGTAAAAAAATTGGGCATGAAAGGCGCGCTGATTAACGGTTACACCAACGTCAAGGATAATGAGCACGGTCTGTACCTGGATGATGAATCAATGCTGGTATTCTGGGATAAAGTCAACGAACTGAACGTTCCCGTTTATCTGCATCCGCGTGAGCCCTTAGAAGGCCCGGCGCGCGGCATCTACACCGGTTATGAAAGCCTGATCGGATCCGCCTGGGGCTTTGCCCAGGAAACCGCGGTTCATGCGATTCGCCTGATGATGAGCGGGTTGTTCGATCGCTATCCCAACCTGAATCTGGTGTTGGGTCACTCAGGCGAAGGCCTGGTTCATATGCTGCCACGCACCCAACACCGTCTCTATCGTCAGCGTTTCGGCTGCGGCCTGGGCAAAGCAGAAAAACCGTTAATGCACTATTTGCAGAATAACTTTATCGTCACCACCAGCGGCCATTTTAATACCTACTCTCTGCAAAATGCGCTAGCTATTATGGGTCCGGATCGCGTGATGTTCTCCGTCGATTATCCGTATGAAGATATTCATCAGGCCTGTGATTGGTTCGATCCTCTGGAAATGGATAGTGAACTGAAGAATAAAATCGCCTGGGGTAATGCCAGCCGCGTATTTAATATTAAATAATTCCATCCAGTATTAATGAAAGGGCCTGATAACAGGCCCTTTCAATTATGGAGAATATATCATGCCGGTAGGAATCTTTGTTTGCAGTGGCTCACTACTTGTCGGCGCAATTTTTGGCGCATCACTCAATCGATTTATTCCCGAACATTTAAAAAAGACCTTACCTTTAATCGCCGGGTTAATTTCTATTAGCATGGGCGTGTTTTTTCTCAATAAGCTGATGAATCTGCCGCCCATTGCCCTGGCTGTCATCGTCGGCACCATTATCGGTAGCCTGCTGCATATCGAAAAAGTTATCGAAAATGCTGGTATAAAGCTTCGGGGCCCCGTTGAGAAAGTATTTCCCGGCAAAGGCAGTGCCGATATTGATCCCCAGGATTTCACTAATCAGTTTATCGCCGTACTGATCCTGTTTTGCGCCAGCGGAACCGGTATTTTTGGCGCATTAACCGAAGGTATGACAGGAGATGCGACCATACTGCTCACCAAATCCATTCTCGACTTTTTCACCGCCGCTATTTTTGCCTCCGCGCTGGGGTACATCATCGCCGTTATCTTTGTGCCCCAGCTTATTGTATTCGCGATCCTTTTCTTCGCCGCCAGCGTTATTATGGCGTTAATCACCCCTTCAATGATCGCGGATTTTACTGCCTGCGGCGGCATCATCATGCTGGCAACGGGCTTTCGACTCTGCGGGATTCGCGCTTTTCCGACGGCGAACATGCTGCCATCGCTACTGCTGGTGATGCCCTTCTCCGCCGCCTGGCAACAGTTGATCGTCTGAACGCTATGCTACCAGCATCGCCCGGATGCTGGTGTTACGCGTCTTTTTTGTGAGCGCTGCCCGGTTTACCGCCAGACGCAGACTGGAGTTTCACCCGGAAATCAAAGTTAAAGTAATTGCTCAGGCAAAATGCAGTACCGTACTCAAGCACCTCTCCCTGAGCATTACGACTTTTCAGCGTAATTTTCATCAATGGCACGCCTTGCGGCAGGTCGAGCAAATTCAGTTCTTCGCCGGAAGGGATATGTACCGTGAGTGAGTAGTCCTGGAGATCGGGAAAAATATTATTTTCCGCCCAGTGCGCGTACAGCGACCCTTCAAGCAGATCCGGACGGGGTAAAAAACGCTCGGGAATAAACATGGTTTCGATGGAGACCGGAAGCGCATCGACTAAACGCACGCGTTTTATTTTCGCCACCCGATCGCCGACGGCGATCTCCAGTTCACGAGCCAAAAAATCATCCGCCGCCAGTTTTTCCCTCACCAGCCATCGGTTAGATACCGTCCCCGAATTTTGCAGCTGGGCAGAAAATCCCCCGCTGGCAAGGTTATAGCTTACCGGCAAATTGACCTCGGTACCCTTTCCGTGACGCTTAATCACCAGCCCGGCTTCCAGCAGGGCATCCAGCGCCTTCACCACCGTCACGCGCGAGAGCTCAAGCGTCTGCGACATTTTACGTTCTGAGGGCAAAATACTGCCGTGCGTCAGCAGCCGCTCCGTCATTGCCGCTTCAATGGCTTGTTTAAGTTGAATATAAAGCGGCGCGGGGGCCTCTGCATTCAGACGCCCTTTTATATACTCAAGCAACGGTTGCGACATCGTTTCGTGGCCTTCCGGAATTTAGTAGCAGTGGATTTATCCTAGTGGATCCATACTGGAATTAGTAGCCCCATCATAACGTCTCCCCGCCCTTTTGAGCGCCGCATTTTTCTTGCAGAATGCGCCTGCGATCACAGCATGACCATAAAGGACTTTAACTGGACTTAATCTGGATCTATTTTTAGGATAACTTTTATTCACTTGTTTCCGGGAGTCGACGATGTCTGATATTCGCCCTACTAATACCGCCGAAAGCCGCATCCTTGGCTGTCTTTACGGGCAAGCCATCGGTGATGCGATGGGCATGCCTTCCGAACTGTGGCCTAAACGCCGCATTATCAATCACTTTGGTTGGATTGAACGCTTCCTTCCTGGACCGAAAGAGAATATTGCGGCCTGCGAATTTCACGCCGCAGAGTTTACCGATGACACCCATCAGTGCATCGCACTAATGGATGCCCTGAATGATACCAACGGTGTGACCGATCCACTGGCTATTGCCAGGCATATTCTGCTATGGGCCAGACGCTGCCAGGCTTTTGAAAAAAATATTCTCGGCCCAACCTCGAAGGCCTCCCTGCTGGCGCTTGAACAGGGGCAAGCGCTCGATGAGATCGCGGCCAACGGCGTGACCAACGGTGCGGCAATGCGCGTGGCGCCCATGGGCTGTCTGCTGCCGACCCGGAATAAGGCATTTTTCATTGAGCAAGTTCGCCTCTCCTGCCTGCCGACGCACAAATCAGATATCGCCATCGCCGGCGCGGTAGTTATCGCCTGGGCGATCAGTCGCGCCATTGAAGGAGCCGGATGGCTGTTAATTAAAACGGAGCTGGCATCGCTCGCCAATGAAACCCAGCGCCAGTATGAGTCCACTTTTAGTCCACTTCTCGGTAACCGAATTAATCTCGCGCTGACCACGATCGCCAGCGAAACCGACCATCTGACAGGAATTGAACGTATTTATGAGGATATCGGCGCCGGAATGGATATTATCGAGTCTGTCCCCGCGGCGATTGCGCTGGTCGAGCTGGCAAAAACGCAGCCTATGAAATGCGCTATGCTGGCGGCCAATTTAGGCGGCGACACCGACACGATAGGCGCGATGGCAACCGCCATCTGCGGCGCGCTTCATGGCATAGAGGCGTTTCCTGAGGAACATATCCAACAGATTAATCGGGCCAATAGCATAGACTTCGCGCCTTACGCACAGCGGCTTGCAGGATACCGCTTCGCTTAATTGACAGAGGGCATCAATATGGACAGCAAAGCTTCATACGATGGAAATATCCAGACAGCAGATCCCGGAATGGCGGAGTTGGGGATTGATCTGGTCCCCCCGGTCCACCAGACCCAAAAACCGATCCAGCTATTTTTCGTCTGGTGCGCCGCAAACATCGGCATTCTTGGCGTCGTTTACGGCGCAGTCATTGTATCGTTCGGCCTCTCCTTCTGGCAGTCGATTCTTGCCGCCGTGGCGGGCGTCGCCTCCTTTGCGCTGGTCGGCGTCACCAGTATCGCCGGAAAAATCGGCCGCACCACGACGCTGACGCTTTCACGCGTCATTTTTGGCAAGCGCGGCAACATTGCACCTACCAGCTTCTGCTGGGTAAACCTGATGGGCTGGGAGTCGGTCAATATCATTACCGGTACGCTCACCCTCGTTGCGCTGTTTGCCGCCATGGGTTTTGAAGAGAGCCTGACCACCACCGCGCTGTCGCTTTTTCTGTTTGGCGGCCTGACCGTGCTGGTTAGCGTGCTCGGCCAAAATGCCGTGCTGATGATGCAAAAGTGGATCACCCGCATCTTTGGCGCCATGACGCTGCTGGTCGTCATTTATCTGCTCTTCACCGCGGACTGGCAGGCCATACTCGCGCTGCCGTCAGGTAGCTGGCTGACGGGCTTTCTACCGGCGGTCTCTATTATTGCCGCGGGCACCGGCATCAGCTGGGCGATCGCCGGCGCCGACTATAGCCGCGATCAGCGCCCTGACTCCGGCGAAAAGGGGATTTTCCTCGCCGTTGTCAGCGGCGCAGCCCTTCCCCTGCTGCTGCTAATGCTGACCGGAATACTGCTCACCGCCCAAATCCCCGATCTGGCCTCCAGCGAAAACCCCATTTCAGCGATCGGTAAACTGCTGCCTTCATGGATGGCAATCCCCTATCTGGCTGCAGCTACCGCCGGGGTTGTGACTATCGCCGTGCTGAGTCTCTATTCCGCCAGCCTTAACCTGTTAAGCATGGGAATTAAACTACAGCAGCGTTCCGCCGTAGCCATTGATGCCGTGCTGGTTCTGGGGATCGCCCTCTACGTGCTGTTTGTCTCGAAAGATTTTCTCGGGCCATTCATCGCGTTTCTGATTTTCTGCGGCGTATTTCTTGCCGCCTGGGCCGCCATCTTTATGGTCGATTTTTATCGGATGCGCCGCCGTGTCGGCTATTCTGAAGCTGATTTGTTCAGAGAAAGCGGTGCCAACCGTACCGCGCTGGGCTGCTGGATTGTCGGCGCGCTGGCTGGGTTGATGGTCTCTAAAACCGGGTTTATCGACGGACCTTTCGCGGTCGGCATTTTCGCGGACTCCAGCCTCGGGCTATTCGTCTCTTTTATTCTGAGCCTGGTGCTCTATCTTGTCTTCGGACCAAAAAAGGGGGACAGCCGTGACAATCAGCGCTGACCAGCTATCGCCGCGGCGGCCGATCGTGGTGATCGGCGCCGCTTTTGGCGACATAATTCTCCATCTCGATGCGCTGCCGCAAAGCGGTAGCGATGTCCCCGCGCGCGACGGCGGACGGCAGATTGGCGGCTGCGCGTTTAACGTCGCCCGTGCGCTCTCGCGCCTCGAGCTGTTTCCCGTTAACGCCATACCGGTAGGCAATGGCGACTGGGGGCAGGCCGTTGCGCAAAAAATGGCGCTGGAAAACTTGCCCGTCCTCTTGCGTCATCCCACCCACGATAACGGCTGGTGTCTGGCTCTTGTTGAAGCCGACAAAGAGCGGACGTTTATCACCATTGAGGGCTGCGAACAGCACTGGACTGATGAACTATTAGCGCAAATACCGCTGCCGAATGACGCGATTATTTACGTCTCGGGCTACGAACTGGCCAGCGAAGCGCTGCGCCAGTGGCTCCTTGCCCAGGCAGAAGATAAAACGCTGTTTGTCGATTTTGGCCCACGCCTGGGCGATCTGGATATTCGCTTTATTCAGGCGCTGCTGCGCAAACGCCCCGTTCTCACCCTTAATCGCGATGAACTTAGGGTGCTATGCGCGCGTTTATACGATCGGGATGGCGCCACGCTTGACGACGCCACTCGGCTCGCCAGCGACTGGCAGCTACGAGCAATTTGTCGGTTTGATAAGGATGGTGCGTGGGTAGTTGAACCTGACGCGCAACCGCAGCATATTCCGGCCTACCGTGTACAGGTTCACGACACGATTGCCGCAGGAGACAGCCACTGTGCCGGTACTATCGCCGGGCTGGCCTGCGGGATGGATCTGCAGCAGGCAACGCGGCTGGGCAATCAAGTGGCGGCCATTGTTGTCAGCAAACCTGGTTCAGACGGCGCTCCGAATCGCGAAGAGCTACGCCAGTTCCAGCGTCGAGAGGGCAACGGCCGCTAGCCGCTATTTACGCGCTTTCGCCAGCATCGCCCGGATGTTGGCGACGTTCGCTTGCCCTTTATGCATGCGCTCTTCCGGCGAAATAACTTTGCGCTCCTGCTCCCAAATCAGATCATCCTGCGGCAGTTCCAGCAGAAAACGGCTCGGCTCCGGCCGCACCAGTTCGCCGTACTGACGGCGCTCTTTGCACAGGGTAAAAGTCAGCTCTTTCTGCGCGCGGGTGATACCAACGTAGGCAAGGCGACGCTCTTCATCGACGTTGTCTTCATCAATGCTGCTCTGGTGCGGCAGCAGCCCCTCTTCCATACCAACCAGATAGACGTAGGGAAACTCCAGCCCCTTTGACGCGTGAAGCGTCATTAGCTGCACCTGATCCGTCTCCTCATCCGACTCGCCGCGCTCCATCATGTCGCGGAGGGTAAAGCGGGTAACGACCTGGGTAAGCGTCATCGGTTCATCGATCTCGCTGCCTTCGAGCATTTCGGTCATCCACGTGAACAGCGTATTGACGTTTTTCATCCGCATCTCGGCGGCTTTCGGGCTGGGCGAGGTCTCATAAAGCCAGGATTCATAATCCACGCCGCGGATCAGATCGCGGACAGCCGCAATCGGCTCGCGCTCGGAAAGCTGTTGAATCTCACGCAGCCAGTGGGTGAAGCGGGTCAAAGACTCGTAGCCGCGTCCGCTCAGCGTCTGGGTCAAACCCATGTCGAAGCTGGCGGTAAACATGCTTTTATTGCGTCCCATCGCCCATTCGCCCAGCTTTTTCAGGGTCGCCGAACCGATCTCGCGCTTTGGCGTATTGACGATACGCATGAAGGCGCTGTCATCATCAGGGTTAGTCAGCACGCGCAGATAGGCCAGCAGGTCTTTAATTTCCGGGCGGGAAAAGAACGACGTGCCGCCGGAAATTTTGTACGGGATGCGGTTCTGCATCAGCATCTTTTCAAAAACCCGCGACTGATGGTTGCCGCGATACAGGATCGCGTAGTCCTTATAGGCGGTTTTATTAATAAAGTGATGAGCGATGAGTTCACCGGCAACGCGCTCCGCCTCATGGTCTTCGTTATTGGCGGAGAGCACCTTCAGCTCTACGCCATAGCCCAGTTCGGAAAACAGGCGCTTCTCGAAAACGTGCGGATTATTGGCGATCAGGATGTTCGCCGCCTTCAGGATGCGCCCTGATGAGCGATAGTTTTGCTCCAGCTTGATCACCTGCAGCGCCGGGAAATCCTGGCTTAGCAGTACCAGATTCTGCGGCCGCGCGCCGCGCCAGGAGTAGATCGACTGATCGTCATCGCCGACCACGGTAAAGCGCGCCCGCTGTCCCACCAGCAGTTTTACCAGCTCGTACTGGCTGGTATTGGTGTCCTGGTATTCATCCACCAGCAGATAACGGATCTTATTCTGCCAGCGTTCCCGCACCTCTTCGTTACGCTGCAGCAGCAGCGTTGGCAGGAGGATCAGATCGTCGAAATCGAGTACGTTGCAGGCTTTCATGTGCGCATCGTACAGGCCGTAGCAGTGAGCGAAGATCCGATCCCGCTCCCCTTTCGCGCCGGCGGCGGCCTGAGAAGGTGTTTTCAGATCGTTTTTCCAGTTGGAGATCGTGGAGATCAGCTGCTGAAGCACCACTTTATCGTCTTCGATCAGCCCCTCGGTGAGCTCTTTTAACAGCGCGACCTGGTCAGTATCGTCGAACAGCGAGAAGTTTGATTTCATCCCTAACGCGGCGTATTCGCGCTTGATAATGTCCAGCCCCAGCGTATGGAAGGTGGAAATCATCAGCCCGCGCGCCTCTTTGCGCCCCAGCGTTTGCCCGACGCGCTCTTTCATTTCGCGCGCCGCCTTATTGGTAAAGGTGACTGCCGCAATATGGCGCGCCTGATAGCCGCAGCCGCGGATCAGGTGGGCGATTTTATTGGTAATAACGCGGGTCTTACCGGAACCGGCACCCGCCAGCACCAGGCACGGTCCGGTAACGAATTCGACGGCTTGTTGTTGGCCAGGGTTTAAACGCATGGGAGTCTTTTGCTCAATCTTCGAACGGGGTGGGGATTGTAGCAGAAAGAGGGGCACAGAGAGCAACAGGCTGCCCTTTCAGGCAGCCTGTAAATCGCTAAATCAGGATCCGGCGGCGGCAAGCGGCGCATAGCCATTATGCTGCGCGCTCTTGATCCAGCTGTATGAGCCCATGACCGCGATAGCCGTCAGCAGAACATACTCAAGCGACATTGCGTAAACGCCCTGTACCGCGTAGATAACCACGCTAATCACGTCGATAACGACCCACAGCAGCCAGTTTTCGACAAACTTACGCGTCATCAGTACCATGGCGGCAATTGACAACACCAGCATGGTGGAATCCCAGAACGGGAAGGCGTCGGGCTGGAGGTCGGGCATCGCCACCTGCATGCCGAACGTTTGCAGCAGGGCAATCATGATGCGGGTCAGCATCGCAAACACCGGATCGATAAACAGCGTCATTAGCACGATCGCCACCGCGCAAACGGCGCCCAGCACCAGCGTTTGCTGACGGGAAAGCCAGCGAACCTTGAGCGTAGCTTCCTGCGCCTCGTTTTGCCGGCTCCATGCGTACCAGCCGTAAATGTTGGCGGCGAAGAAAAATACCTGCAGCAGCAGGCTGGCATAGAGCTGAATCTGGAAGAAAATGGCCGCAAACAGCGTGACGTTAATCAGGCCAAACAGATAATTGATGATTTTTTCCCGGCTTGCGCACCAGATGCACAGCAGGCCGAATACGGTACCGATGGCTTCAATCCACGATAGCGCATAGCCGCCTTCGCCGAGAGGAATATTGACCATCACATTGTTAATGCTAAAAAAGTCCATCATAAACCTCCTTGCTGGCTAGCGGAATAAATGGCGCGCAGCGCCAGAGTAATTTGCCGTTCTTCGCCCTGCTGGCACAGAGCCTCCTGCTGAACATAATCATTGATGCTGCTATCCAGGCAACCGTTGTGGGCAACTACTACGTTGAGCAATGAGGCTGTACGTAACCCGCGCAGCGCGCCGATGGTCATCAGGGCGGCGCTTTCCATATCTGCACCCAGAATGCCAAGCGCCGACCATTGTGCATCCAGCTCCGCCTCGCGATCGGTATAAAAACTGTCATGGCTGCGCACCAGTCCGCACGCGGCGGGGATATTCATTTGCCGCGCCTGCGCCATCAGCTCCCAGGTCAGCTGCGGGTCGGCGCAGGCCGGATAGCCTGCCGGCGCATAGGTTCGGCTGGTGCCGTCATCCATAACCGCGCCGTGGGCGATAATTACGTCGCCGAGCGCAAGATTATCCTGCAGGGCGCCGCAGCTGCCGATACGAATCAGGGTCGTAACGCCGATCTGGCGCAGCTCTTCAATGGCGATCGCAGTGGAGGGGCCGCCAATTCCGGTGGAGAGCACCAAAATTTCCACGCCCTGGTACCAGCCGCGTGCGGCGCGAAACTCCCGGTTCTGACCGAGCGGCTCGGGATTATCAAGAAAACTGACGATACGGTCGACCCTCTGGGGGTCGCCCGGCAGCAGCGCGTACCGCGCGCCGGTCATCTCTTTGTTTAACTGGATATGGGGTTGCAGCGACATACTCGCGCCTCCTTCACTCTTGCGGTTATCCGATATCAGCCTCCTGTTTAAGTTTTTCAGGAGCTAACAACACAATGCGTTCACCATCGGTATCAATAATTTGTAGCGCTTTCAGATCATGCAAAATACGGTTAATACTGCGGGTCGTCGCCGCAAATTCCTGGCTGAGATTCTGCTTATCCAGCAAGATTTCATTGGCGCCATCCTGCTGATAACGCAGCCATAGGGCCTGGCACACCCGCTGATGCAACGAATAAAGATTGTCGCTGCTGGCCTTTTTCGACAGCTGGTAATATTGCTGGCTAAAGAAGCGCAGCATCCGCTGGTTAAAATGGTTATCTAACGCCAGCCAGCGGCAGAAATATTCCTGTGACAGGCTGAGAAGCTGCACATGTCCCACCGCCGCCACCGAGCAGATGTACTGACGCGACTCAAAGATCTCGAGCTCGCCCACCATATCGCCTTTTCGGTAGCGGGCCTGGCGATAGCGGCGCCCATCTTCAGCCTCGTAGAAAACATCCACCTCACCGGCGATAATCAGCGAAAAGCGCTGACACACCTCCCCCTGTCGACAGATCAAATCGCCGCGCGGGATCTCTTCGAAGCGCCAGCGCTGCATGATCTCGAGAGGACAATATTTTAGTAATTCATAGAGCTGTGGATCGCTCACGATCTCACTCAGCCCCGAAAGCCAGCCAACTGAAAATTCAGGTTTTTTCATTGTATCCATGTTATCTCGCTCCAGGATTATAAGGACAGGACGGCTGTCCCTGGCCAGAGGGAATACGCCGGATAAAAGTGTTGCTCATCTCCCGCTTCCGTTTATCAGGCGAGACATCTGTCCCGCGATGGCGAAGAGTATAGGTCCACGGCCAAAGCGGGTGGTAAAGTAACGGGATATCTTTGCGACTGAGAACACCATAATGGCAAAAAGCGCAGCAGCCCTGCACATCCTGGTTAAAGAAGAGAAACTGGCGCACGAGATCCTCGCCAAACTGGAACGTGGTGTCAGCTTCGATCACCTGGCAAAGCGCTATTCGAAATGTCCATCAGGACGCAACGGCGGAGATCTTGGGGAGTTTAATCAAGGCGTTATGGTCGGGCCGTTTGATAAAGCGGTCTTCAGCTGCCCGCTGCTCAAGCCATATGGACCGGTCAAAACCAAGTTCGGCTACCACATCATTAAGGTGCTCTATCGCCGCTAGCCCATGCTACTATTGCGCCCTGATTTATCCCCCATTCACTCAAGGTACGATCATGGCAAAAACGGCAGCAGCACTGCATATTCTGGTTAAAGAAGAGAAGCTGGCACTGGATCTTCTGGAGCAAATTAAAAACGGCGCCGATTTCGGCAAACTGGCGAAGAAGCACTCGATCTGCCCGTCAGGCAAACGCGGCGGCGATTTAGGTGAATTCCGCCAGGGTCAGATGGTGCCGGCGTTTGATAAAGTCGTCTTCTCCTGCCCGGAGCTGGAGCCAACCGGCCCGCTGCACACTCAGTTTGGTTATCACATCATCAAGGTGCTGTACCGCAAATAAAAAAAACCGGCGTCTTATTTGCACCGGTTTTTTATCTCACAGCTTTCCCCTAAGGATTTCAGCTTGCAGGAAGGCGGCAAGTGAGTACAGCCCCAGGAGCATAGATAACTATGTGACTGGGGTGTACGAACGCAGCCAACGCATCTGCAAGTTGAAAGGCGACGGGGAATTAGCCCGCTACCGCAATACGTTTCATATCGGTCATATAGCCGCGCAGTTTCTTACCAACCTGCTCGATAGCGTGGCTGCGAATAGCTTCATTCACGTCGCGCAGCTGAGCGTTATCTACCGCGCCTTCGGCAATCGCTTTGCCCAGGTCGCCGGTCTGCAGGGTAGTCATGAACTCTTTCAGCAGCGGTACGCAAGCGTAAGAGAACAGGTAGTTACCGTATTCTGCGGTATCGGAGATAACCACGTTCATTTCGTACAGGCGCTTACGGGCGATGGTGTTGGCGATCAGCGGCAGCTCGTGCAGCGATTCATAGTAAGCGGACTCTTCGATGATGCCGGAATCGACCATGGTTTCGAACGCCAGCTCAACGCCTGCTTTCACCATCGCGATCATCAGAACGCCTTTATCGAAGTACTCCTGCTCGCCGATTTTACCTTCAAACTGCGGCGCGGTTTCGAACGCGGTTTTACCGGTCTCTTCACGCCAGGTCAGTAGTTTTTTATCGTCGTTGGCCCAGTCAGCCATCATACCGGAGGAGAATTCACCGGAGATGATGTCATCCATATGTTTCTGGAACAGCGGCGCCATAATCTCTTTCAGCTGTTCGGACAGCGCATAAGCACGCAGCTTAGCCGGGTTAGACAGGCGATCCATCATCAGGGTGATACCGCCCTGCTTCAGCGCTTCGGTGATGGTTTCCCAGCCGAACTGAATCAGTTTCTCAGCGTATGCCGGGTCGGTACCTTCTTCCACCAGCTTGTCGAAGCACAGCAGAGAGCCAGCCTGCAGCATACCGCACAGAATGGTCTGCTCGCCCATCAGGTCGGATTTCACTTCCGCCACGAAGGAAGACTCCAGAACGCCCGCACGGTGACCGCCGGTGGCCGCAGCCCAGGCTTTAGCGATGGCCATGCCTTCGCCTTTCGGATCGTTTTCCGGGTGAACCGCGATCAGAGTCGGTACGCCAAAACCACGTTTGTACTCTTCGCGCACTTCGGTACCCGGACACTTCGGCGCTACCATCACAACGGTGATATCCTTACGGATCTGCTCACCCACTTCCACGATATTGAAACCGTGAGAGTAGCCCAGCGCCGCGCCATCTTTCATCAGCGGCTGAACGGAACGCACAACGTCAGAGTGCTGCTTGTCCGGCGTCAGGTTAACCACCAGGTCAGCCTGCGGGATCAGCTCTTCGTAGGTACCCACTTTGAAGCCGTTTTCGGTCGCTTTACGCCACGATGCGCGCTTCTCGGCGATCGCTTCTTTACGCAGCGCGTAGGAGATATCGAGACCGGAGTCGCGCATGTTAAGGCCCTGGTTCAGACCCTGAGCGCCACAGCCGACGATGACCACTTTTTTACCCTGAAGGTAGCTTGCGCCATCGGCGAATTCGTCGCGACCCATAAAGCGACATTTGCCCAGCTGCGCCAGCTGCTGGCGCAGGTTCAGTGTATTAAAGTAGTTAGCCATGGTGATACCTCGTGATGTTGTGTGTCTTATTTTTTTCGGTTCGCGGTTCAGCGAGAATGTACCCACATTACAACAGGAAATTTATTGCGGAAATTGATATATTCACAACGTCACGTTGCAATTTCTGCAATGTAAAATCGTGGAGTGCCGCCGGTGGATTTACGCGATCTAAAAACCTTCCTGCATCTGGCGGAAAGCCGCCATTTTGGCCGCAGCGCGCGGGCAATGCACGTCAGCCCTTCCACGCTGTCCCGGCAGATTCAGCGCCTGGAAGAAGACCTCGGGCAGCCGCTGTTTGTCCGCGATAACCGCACGGTAACGCTTACCGAAGCGGGAGAAGAGCTACGAACGTTTGCCCAGCAGACGCTGCTGCAGTATCAGCAGCTGCGCCACACTATCGATCAGCAAGGGCCGTCGCTGTCGGGCGAGCTGCATATCTTCTGCTCGGTAACCGCCGCCTACAGCCACCTGCCTCCCATACTCGATCGCTTTCGCGCCGAGCATCCTTCGGTGGAAATTAAGCTCACCACCGGCGATGCCGCCGATGCGATGGAGAAAGTGGTGACGGGTGAAGCCGATCTGGCGATAGCCGGTAAGCCAGAAACGCTTCCCGGCGCGGTGGCCTTCGCAATGCTGGAAAATCTGGCGGTGGTGCTAATCGCCCCGGCGCTGCCTTGTCCGGTTCGCAACCAGGTCTCGGTGGAGAAGCCTGACTGGGCAACGGTACCCTTTATCATGGCCGACCAGGGCCCCGTGCGCCGCCGCATTGAGCTGTGGTTTCGTCGCCATAAAATCAGTAATCCATCAATTTACGCGACGGTGGGCGGACATGAAGCCATGGTATCCATGGTGGCGCTCGGCTGCGGCGTCGCGCTGCTGCCGGAAGTGGTGCTGGAAAATAGCCCGGAGCCGGTGCGCAATCGCGTAATGATTCTGGAGCGTAGCGACGAAAAAACCCCTTTTGAGCTGGGCGTCTGCGCGCCCAAAAAGCGACTGCATGAACCGCTGATTAATGCGTTCTGGGAAATCGTTCAAACAAAATAAGGAGATAACATGCGTTCAGGGACGTTGCTATTAACCATTGCCATGGTGTTATGTTGTACCGTCCAGGCAAAACCGAAGGGCATTACCGTGCTGGATATCAAACATCTGGCGCTTCAGCAATGCCTGGTGGCGAATTACAAAGCCCGAACGCCTGAAGGCGCGCGATCGGCCCCGTCGCAGGATGCGTCATTTATGATTGAGAGATACGCCCTGGATAATGCCGGCGTGTGGAAGGCATTTCAGACGTTCGTCGCCAAAGAGACGAAAGATTTTGATCGGCTAACGATGTCATTACACCCTGACCATGCTCAGACTGCCAATAACGTGCTGGCGCAATGCATGAACTTTTATGAATCGGACAAGCTGGATAAGTATGTACGTGGGACGGTGATGAAGTAACCCATGCTGCCATTTATGTCATTCTGACAGATGACCGGAAGAGGCGGTTTCTTCCGGTCATCATAATAACTACCCCGCCAGGAAGAACCGGAACGCCGGGTTATGGGTTTCATCGTGGCAGTCGTAGCCCAGCTCATGCAGGCGGGTTTCAAAATCAGGCTCGTGATCGCCCAGTTCGAATGCCGCCAGCACGCGGCCATAATCGGTACCGTGACTGCGGTAGTGGAACAGTGAAATGTTCCAGTGGGTACCCAGCGTATGCAGGAACTTCAGCAGGGCGCCGGGCGATTCCGGGAACTCGAAGCTGAACAAACGTTCCTGCAGCGGCTGCGAAGGTCGCCCGCCGACCATGTAGCGTACGTGTAGCTTGGCCATTTCGTCGTCGGAGAGATCCACCACGCTGTAGCCCCCTTCATGCAGCAGATTGAGGATCTCTTTCCGCTCTTCCAGACCGCGACTCAGGCGCACACCGACAAAAATGCAGGCATTCTTTGCATCGGCGAAGCGGTAGTTAAACTCGGTCACCGACCGGCCACCCAGCAGCTGGCAGAACTTGAGGAAGCTGCCCTTCTCTTCAGGAATGGTGACCGCCAGCAGCGCTTCACGCTGTTCTCCCAGTTCGCAGCGTTCGGAAACGTAGCGCAGACCGTGGAAGTTGACGTTCGCACCGGAAAGCACGTGCGCCAGGCGTTCGCCGCGAATATTATGCTGAGCGATATATTTTTTCATTCCCGCCAGCGCCAGCGCGCCGGAAGGTTCTGCTACCGCACGCACGTCTTCAAACAGGTCTTTCATCGCCGCGCAGATGGCATCGCTATCAACGGTGACGATGTCGTCGAGATACTCCTGACAGAGACGGAAAGTCTCATCACCGATACGTTTAACCGCCACGCCTTCGGCAAACAGCCCCACGCGGGGTAAATCAACCGGATGGCCCGCATCCAGGGCGGCTTTCAGACAGGCAGAATCCTCAGCTTCAACCGCAATGACCTTAATCTGCGGCATGAGCTGTTTGATCAGCACCGCCACGCCCGCCGCGAGACCTCCGCCGCCAACCGGTACGAATACGCGGTCGATATGGGCATCCTGCTGCAGCAGCTCCAGCGCCAGCGTCCCCTGCCCGGCAATCACCATCGGATGGTCGAAAGGCGGTACCCAGGTGAATCCCTGCTGCTGCGCCAGCTCAATAGCTTTGGCTTTGGCTTCATCGAAGTTCGCGCCGTGCAGCAGCACTTCACCACCGAAGCCGCGAACCGCATCGACCTTGATATCCGCGGTGGCGGTTGGCATGACGATTAGCGCCTTCACGCCCAGGCGAGAGGCGGAGAAAGCCACGCCCTGCGCATGATTACCCGCCGAAGCGGTGATCACGCCGTGCGATTTTTGCTCTTCCGTCAGCCCGGCCATCATCGCGTACGCCCCACGCAGCTTAAAGCTGTGCACCGGCTGACGATCTTCACGCTTCACCAGCACAACGTTATCGAGGCGCGACGAGAGCTTTTCCATTTTTTGCAGCGGCGTAATCTGCGCGGCTTCGTATACCGGCGCGCGCAGTACGGCTCTGAGGTATTCCGCCCCCTCGGGGGCGGCGGACAGGGGTTGCGACTCGGCCATCATTAACCCCCAAGTTTCGATTTATCGCGCACCGCGCCTTTGTCGGCGCTGGTTGCCAGGCTGGCGTAGGCGCGAAGGGCAAAGGAAACCTGACGCTCGCGATCTTTCGGCGTCCAGGCTTTATCACCGCGTGCTTCCTGAGCTTCACGGCGCGCCGCGATCTCAGCATCGCTCAGCTGCAGCTGAATACCGCGATTTGGGATATCAATGGCGATCATGTCGCCATCTTCAATGATCGCGATATTGCCGCCGCTGGCGGCTTCCGGAGAAACGTGACCGATGGAGAGGCCTGAAGTGCCGCCGGAGAAACGACCGTCGGTAATCAGCGCGCAGGCTTTACCCAGCCCCATGGATTTCAGGAAGGTGGTCGGATAGAGCATTTCCTGCATCCCCGGTCCGCCTTTCGGACCTTCATAGCGAATAACCACCACATCACCCGCAACCACTTTACCACCGAGGATGGCATCCACGGCCGCGTCCTGGCTTTCGTATACCTTAGCCGGGCCGGTGAATTTCAGGATGCTATCGTCTACGCCGGCAGTTTTCACGATGCAGCCATTTTCGGCAAAGTTGCCGTACAGAACGGCCAGACCGCCGTCCTTGCTATAAGCGTGTTCCAGCGAGCGGATACAGCCTTCTGCGCGATCGTCATCCAGGCTGTCCCAGCGGCAATCCTGAGAGAAAGCCTGCGTCGTGCGGATACCCGCTGGCCCGGCGCGGAACATCTTTTTAACCGCTTCATCCTGCGTGACGGTGATATCGTACTGCTCCAGCGTCTGCGGCAGGGTCAAACCGAGCACGTTCTTCACATCGCGGTTCAGCAGTCCGGCACGATCCAGCTCGCCTAAAATACCCAATACGCCGCCCGCGCGGTGCACGTCTTCCATATGATATTTCTGCGTACTTGGCGCCACCTTACACAGCTGCGGTACTTTGCGTGAAAGCTTATCGATATCGCTCATGGTGAAGTCGATTTCCGCCTCCTGCGCTGCCGCCAGCAGATGCAGGACGGTATTGGTGGAACCGCCCATGGCGATATCCAGCGTCATGGCGTTTTCAAACGCCGCTTTGCTGGCGATATTACGCGGCAGCGCAGAAGCGTCGTCCTGCTCGTAGTAACGCTTAGTCAGCTCGACGATACGCGAACCCGCATTGAGGAACAGCTGTTTACGATCGGCGTGAGTCGCCAGCAGCGAGCCGTTACCCGGCTGCGACAGGCCCAGCGCTTCGGTCAGGCAGTTCATGGAGTTGGCGGTGAACATCCCGGAACAGGAACCGCAGGTCGGGCAAGCGGAGCGTTCAACCTGATTACTCTGATCGTCAGAGACTTTCGGGTCAGCGCCCTGAATCATCGCATCGACCAGGTCGAGTTTAATGATTTGATCGGACAGTTTGGTTTTCCCGGCTTCCATAGGGCCGCCGGAAACAAAAATTACCGGAATATTCAGGCGCAGAGACGCCATTAACATCCCGGGAGTGATTTTATCGCAGTTGGAGATACAGACCATCGCATCAGCACAGTGGGCGTTAACCATGTACTCCACCGAGTCAGCGATCAGTTCGCGGGATGGCAGTGAATAAAGCATACCCCCGTGCCCCATCGCGATCCCGTCATCCACCGCAATGGTGTTGAATTCTTTAGCGACGCCGCCAGCGGCTTCAATTTGCTCAGCAACCAGCTTGCCGAGATCGCGCAGGTGAACGTGCCCCGGCACGAACTGGGTGAAAGAGTTCACCACGGCGATAATCGGCTTACCGAAATCATCGTCGGTCATTCCAGTGGCGCGCCACAGCGCGCGGGCACCCGCCATATTACGGCCGTGAGTGGTTGTGGCGGAACGGTACTTAGGCATGCTTTAGTTACTCCCAGTGTCTGTTAAATGGGGCGTTGCGTGCCGCCCCATCTTTTTATACTTAGTTATTAACCTGATCCAACCAGCCCCATTTATCCTCGGTTTCACCGGTGAAGAGGCCAAAGAATGCTTGCTGAATGCGTTTGGTGACCGGGCCGCAGCGTCCTTCGCCCACCTGAATACCATCAACGCTGCGCACCGGCGTAATCTCTGCAGCCGTGCCGGACATAAATACTTCGTCGGCCAGATACAGCGACTCGCGAGACAATACCTGTTCGCGCACTTCCAGACCCAGCTCTTTCGCCAGTTTGATGATCGCGTCGCGGGTGATGCCCGGCAGCGCGGAGGAGGTGAACGGCGGGGTAAACAGCACGCCATCCTTCACTTCAAACAGGTTTTCACCGGCGCCTTCAGAGATATAGCCGTTCACGTCCAGCGCGATACCTTCCTGATAGCCATGACGACGCGCTTCGCTGCCGACCAGCAGCGAAGAGAGATAGTTACCGCCGGCTTTGGCCGCGGTCGGAATGGTGTTCGGCGCTGCGCGATTCCAGGAAGAAACCATCGCATCGATCCCCTGATCCAGAGCTTCGGCACCCAGGTAGGCGCCCCACGGGAACGCCGCGATGATCACGTCAGTGTTATAGCCCGGAGGCGGGTTGACGCCCATGCCCACGTCGCCGACAAAAACTAACGGGCGAATATAGGCGCTGGTCAGATTGTTTTTACGAATGACTTCACGGCAGGCTTCCATCAGCTCATCAACGCTTTGCGAAACCGGGAAACGGTAAATTTTGGCTGAGTCATGCAGACGCTGCATATGTTCACGGTGACGGAACACAACCGGCCCCTTGTGAGAGTCGTAGCAACGGATGCCTTCAAATACGGAAGTCCCGTAGTGCAGCGCATGGGACATCACGTGAACTTTCGCCTCTCCCCACGGAACCATCTCGCCATTGAACCAAATGTAATCAGCTTTTTTCGTCGTCATTATTCTTCCTTTGCGCTCAGGCGCGAATTTGTTGTGATGTAGGTTGCTGGATCTCGACGCAGGCGACGTCCACCAGTTTGCTTAATTGACTAAACAGTAATTCGACGGGCCGCTGGCTGGCAACGGTCAGTTCGATATTAATATTCCGGGCATCGGCGGCGGTTTCCATATTCATCGCGCAAATCTGGAACCCGCGATGACGCACGACGCGCAGCACGCGTTCTAAGGTTTCTGGATTAAAGCGAGCCTGCAAGGCGACCTGATGTTGCATCATGATAATTTCTCCAGCATTTCTGCATTACTGGCACCGGGCGGCACCAACGGCCAGACGTTCTCAAGTTCGTCGATTGAGACATGAAGCAGGTAAGGCCCCTGGCTCGAAAGCATGGTGTCGAGTGCCGCTTCAACCTGGTCTTTACGGGTGATGTGTTGACCAGGAATGCCGAAGGCGCTGGCCAGAGTAAGAAAATCGGGATTATCGGTAAGGGTGGTTTCGCTATAACGTTCCTGGAAAAACAGCTGCTGCCATTGTCGAACCATTCCTAAACGCTGGTTATCCAGTAACACTATCTTCAGCGGCAACTGCTTGCGTTTTACGGTGCCCAGCTCCTGCACGTTCATCATGAAGGAGCCGTCACCGGAGATACAGATTACCGTATCATCAGGACGGGCCACCTGCGCGCCCACTGCTGCCGGCAGGCCAAAGCCCATGGTCCCTAATCCACTGGAAGTGATGAAATTCTCCGGACGCGTATAGGTCATATGCTGCGCTGACCACATCTGATGCTGGCCCACATCGGTGGTCACGACGCAATCTGCTGGTTTGCGCTCGGAAAGCTGCTTCAGCAGCAATGGAGCATAGATGGCCTCGCCCGGATGATCGTAGCGCCATGCGTGCTCGGCGCGCAGCTGAGCATTACGTTGACGCCAGGCGTCGATGGACAGCGGCTGTTGCAACGCCGGCAGCATCACGTTCAAGTCGCCAGTCAGGCCAATATGCGCCTGACGGAGCTTGTTCAGTTCTGCCGGATCGATATCCATATGGATAACTTTGGCGTGCGGGGCGAACGTATTCAGCTTGCCGGTCACGCGATCGTCAAAGCGAGCGCCTACGGCAATCAACAGATCGCACTCCTGCACCGCCAGATTGGCCGCTTTAGTTCCATGCATCCCCAGCATGCCCAGATAGTATGGATAATCAGCTGCCACCACGCCCAGCCCTTTCAGGGTAGACGTTGCCGGCATCTGCGTGACGGCAAGAAATTCACGCAGCGCCGGTACCGCCTGCGCCATCCCCACGCCGCCGCCAACGTAGAGCATCGGCTTCTGCGCCTGAGTCAACATCTGCAAAGCGTATTCGATATCCGCATATGGGAAGTCAACGTCATCGGCTACCATGGAGAAATGCGGATCGAGATCGCCCTGAGCCAGCTGGATGTCTTTGGGGATATCGACCAGTACCGGGCCGGGGCGCCCTGAGTTTGCCACATGGAATGCTTCGGCAATGACGCGCGGCAGCTCTTCCAGCGACTGCACCAGAAAACTATGCTTAGTGCATGCCAGCGATAAACCGAGAACATCCACTTCCTGGAATGCATCAGTACCAATGAACGGAGCGGCAACCTGGCCGGTGATGGCAACGACGGGAACGGAATCCAACAGCGCGTCGGCGAGGCCGGTGATCAGGTTGGTTGCGCCCGGTCCTGACGTCGCAATACATACGCCGGTTTTGCCAGTAGCCCGGGCATAGCCGATAGCCGCCATGGCTGCGCCTTGTTCATGCCGGCACAGTAAGTGTTCCACGCCGCCGTCATACAATGCATCGTAAACCGGCATAATTGCGCCACCCGGATAGCCAAAAACAGTATCGACACCCTGTGCTCGCAAAGCATGTACCACCCACCGCGCCCCATTCATAGTTACTTCCCCGTCGTAGATCGAGAGAAACAGAATTTTATGCTACCAACCATCATCTGCTCCTCTTTTCTGTTTTTAAGTTATAAAAAAACCCCCGGACCTTTCGGTGCGGGGGTCTTAGTTCGTTAAGGCTTGTTTTTTAAGCCTTTCCTCGTCCAAGTGCAGCCCCGCACGGTGGGATAATAATCACCACCACGCTAATCACGACCAGGCTAATCACTCGTAGAAGGGCTGTCATTTTATGTTCTTTCTGGCTTCATGTTCGAAGGAATACCTAAAGAGGTACCACAGACATCGCATTAAATACAAGATTTTTTTATGACCCTATTTCTTACCTTGCTAACCATTCACGAAAAAACAATTGTTTTTAATAGGAAAAACAGGAAATGAAAATATTTCAATTTGTGGCGAGCGCCACAGCTTTTTCTCGCATCGCTGGCTGATAACAATGTTTTGCGAGTCTGTATCCGCAACGAGTGCAAAGCGGCAATTCACGGAAAATTGGCTGGAAGCGAACGCCTGAAATTTAAAATTGCTGAATTACCCGACAAAAAATCCCCGACATAATGCCGGCTCTCAGGAGGTTTTATGTCACTCGCCATTGTTTACACCCGCGCCGCTCTTGGGATCGGCGCCCCCCTTATCACAGTTGAAGTTCATATCAGCAACGGACTCCCTGGCCTGACGATGGTAGGGTTGCCTGAAACAACGGTCAGAGAAGCGCGTGACCGGGTACGTAGTGCGATTATCAACAGCGGCTACGCCTGGCCGGCGAAAAAAATCACCATCAATCTGGCGCCAGCCGATTTGCCAAAAGAAGGGGGAAGATATGATTTACCTATCGCTCTCGCGCTTCTGGTGGCCTCTGAGCAGCTAAATGCTCCCAGGCTAAATCAGTACGAGTTTGTCGGCGAGCTGGCGCTTACAGGCGCTCTACGTGGCGTTCCTGGGGCTATATCCAGCGCGATGGAGGCGATAAGAGCGGGCAGAAAGATTATTGTCTCTCATGAGAATTCTCCTGAGGTGGGTTTAATCGGCGGCAGTGACTGTCTTATCGCCGCCCATCTTCAGGAGGTCTGCGCCTTTCTGGAGGGAAAAAACCCGCTAAATCATCCCATTCCGGAAGCGGAGACCTCAGATGAGTCTTCATTAGACCTGCGCGAGGTTATTGGTCAGCAGCAAGGAAAGCGAGCGCTGGAAATTATCGCTGCAGGCGGACATAACCTGCTGATGATAGGCCCACCCGGCACAGGGAAAACGATGCTTGCGAGTCGGCTGCCTGGGCTACTACCGCCGCTGAGTAACCAGGAAGCGCTGGAAAGCGCGGCAATACTTAGCCTGGTCAATTCCAGTTATGCGATGAAAAACTGGCGCCGCAGGCCATTTCGAGCTCCGCATCATAGCGCTTCCCTGGCTGCGATGGTGGGTGGCGGCTCTATTCCAACACCGGGAGAGATCTCTCTCGCTCATAATGGCGTGCTGTTCCTGGATGAGCTGCCCGAATTTGAACGCAGGGTTCTGGATGCATTAAGAGAACCGATTGAATCCGGGGTAATCCATATCTCCCGCACGCGCGCGAAAATCGATTATCCCGCCCGCTTTCAGCTTATTGCAGCAATGAATCCCAGCCCCACGGGCCATTATCAGGGTCAGCATAATCGCGCATCTCCAGAACAGACGCTACGCTACCTGGCCCGTTTATCTGGCCCATTTCTTGACCGTTTCGATCTCTCACTGGAAATTCCTCTGCCGCCGCCGGGGGTGCTTAGCCGGGGAACAAACGAAGAAGAGAGCAGCGCCTGCGTACGCCAACGCGTTTTGGCTGCGCACGAAAGGCAACTGTCACGACAGAAAAAACTCAATGCAAATCTGGGGAATAATGAGATGAAAATCTGGTGCCAGCTTCATCAAGATGACGCAATCTGGCTGGAGCAGACGCTTACGCAACTGGGGCTCTCAATCCGGGCCTGGCAGCGCCTGCTTAAAGTTTCACGCACGATTGCCGATATTGAGAAGGTCGATCGTATTGAACGCCGTCATTTGCAGGAGGCTCTTGGCTATCGGGCAATAGACAGAATGTTGAGCCATCTGCAAAAAATGATGACGTAAAAAAAGGGCTTACGCCCTTTTTCTTAATCATCGCTTTCCGTGTAATCTTCCGTGCCTTCCACCTGCGGCTTGCCGCCGGAAAGAGTATGGAAACGCTTCGGACGCTTAATGCGCGCCATGTACTTGATCCAGACGCGTTCTGCTTCCGTTGCGGGCTCACGTTCACCACGGCAGACCGAAACAAACTGTTTTTCATCGTCGGTGACAGGCTCGCGTTTACCTAGTTCGAGTTCATTAAAGGCATAACCATGACGTTCCAGCAGTTGCGCCTCTTTGATGGTGAAATCTCCATGACGGGAAAACCCGCGCGGATAATTTTTATTGTCGAAAAAACGATTAGTTGTCGTAAAGCTTTCCGCCATCCTACACGCTCCTGATTCTTTGGCCGAGCTATTTATGGCGCGGAGTATTAGTTACGCTTGACAGAGCGTCAAACAAAACATTTAAATCATCACGACAAATAATTTTGCGGAGAAGAGTGTGGATACGGAATTGCTCAAGACTTTCCTCGAGGTGAGCAGAACTCGCCACTTTGGCCGAGCCGCAGAGGCGCTTTATCTGACGCAGTCAGCAGTTAGCTTTCGTATTCGTCAGCTGGAGAACCAGCTGGGGGTGAATCTTTTTACCCGCCATCGCAATAATATCCGCCTGACTTCAGCCGGAGAGAAACTGCTGCCTTATGCCGAAACCCTGATGAACACCTGGCAAGCTGCGCGCAAGGAGGTCGCAAATGCCTCCCGGCATAACGAATTTTCAATCGGAGCCAGCGCTTCGCTATGGGAATGCCTGCTTAACGAGTGGTTAGGAAAGCTCTATACAGAGCCCTATAACCTACAATTTGAGGCGCGAATCGCGCAGAGGCAATCGTTGGTCAAACAGCTGCACGAACGTCAGCTTGATCTACTGATCACGACAGAATCGCCGAAGATGGATGAACTAAGCAGCCAGTTGCTGGGTAATTTTACCTTAGCGCTTTATTGCGCCTCGCCGGCTAAAAATACAAATGAATTGAATTATTTGCGCCTGGAATGGGGTCCTGACTTTCAACAAAATGAAGCGGGATTGATCGGAAATGATGATATTCCTCTCCTGACTACCAGTTCTGCCGAATTAGCGTATCAGCAGCTCAGCGCGCTTAACGGCTGCACGTGGTTGCCTGTGCTCTGGGCGCAGGAAAAAAATAACCTGCATACTGTCACTGACAGCGTGACGCTTTCAAGGCCTCTTTATGCGATTTGGCTACAGAACAGCGATAAGCAAGCGCAAATCCGTGAGATCCTGAAGCACAGCATATTACAATAGGATGACTCCTCCAGGGACGGAGGATGAATGAAGGGAAATTTAAAGCAAAAAAAAATCCTTTGCCTGAGCAAAGGATTATTATATGGCAGGGGCGGAGAGACTCGAACTCGCGACACCCGGTTTTGGAGACCGGTGCTCTACCAACTGAGCTACGCCCCTAAAGTTTCTTATCATTAAGCCTGCTTAATCAGCAGGCTTAATTTTTTTAATAAGTGGCGGAACGGACGGGACTCGAACCCGCGACCCCCTGCGTGACAGGCAGGTAT